>DAOUGX010000046.1:0-1982 GCA_034428855.1 Anaerolineaceae bacterium
AAAAAGTTTATTATTCATCGGTAACTCCAACTAAGGCCAGTCTATATCGGTCATATACGGTATGTAATTTTGAGCTGTCTCGGGACGGGTGTTGATGGCTTTGTGTAACTGAAGCCAGGCTTCCTGAGGGGTATTATCCGTCGCTGGACAACTGGGATCACTACTCCCTAAACAAGCCTGGTATTGCGAAAGAGGACTGAAGAAATACATGGGTTTTAACCCCATGGAAACGCCTACCTTGCTGATATTTGCCCATTGATTTGCATTCCAGCTATTATTTAGATAGATTTCAGGGATTGGCCAGGCGGGAGCAACACCCCAGGCGGAATAATGAACTTTGGCATGCGTCCAATCACCGGTTAAGTCTTTATTTGGGTTGGGTGGTGTCGTTAAGTTGATGTAGATATCACAGCCTTCACAGGTGCCAAAGTTGTAGTAAATGTATTTCCCCTGGTCATAAGCATCGAAACCATTTGCCCAGGCATGCGTGATGGTGGCGGAATTCCAGGCTAATTCAATATCAGATGCACCTGCCACACTCACACGGGAGGCGTACCCCTGTGCCTGTACCCACTCGTTTAAGGTTGCCACCATTTGCGCCCAGGCTTTGCCGTGGGCATAGGCTTCTGCTGTGGCACAGAAATATCCAATACAACTACCGATGTCTAAATAATCCCAATTCAGATTTGATGTACCCACACCTAATTCTAATTTTGACTCCGTGTCATTTTTCGCTAAAGCGCCAACAATAAATCCATTGATAAAATCTTTGGTGTAAACGATGATGTCATTGATGCTGGTTACTTCACCAGAGGTGTCCCAATAGACCCGCGTACCAATTTGAGTGCCCACCTGTCTGGGACGTCCGAAATGTAAAATGAGCAATTGATCCTGTCTGCCTGCCGGAGCGGTAAGATACCCAGCCTCTACCCCTTTAGAGTAAATATTACGTTTTCCAGTACTGTTCGTCTGTAACAAAGTAGTGGTCACATACCAGGTCGTGCTGAAGTGAGATGGCATCGGGTTGTTGCTGATCAAAGGCAAATACACCTGATAAGGTTGTTCAGTCTGACTGGAAACCACCGAAACATGAGAAAAGAGAGCCCCCAGCATGCTTACCAAAATCATCAACGACAGAAGTACTCTCGTTATTTTTTGCATCTTTATTTTTTCCTTCTTCGAAAGGTTAATATAGCAAGAATCAAGCCAATTGCATAGTCATTATTTTTGTTAGTAAATTGTTAGAAAATCCCTATTGACAAATTTTAAGAATTAGATTATTATCTAATCGTTAGATAATAATCTAATGGTTTATCGGTCATACTGTATGTCCAAATGGACGGTTGAGCGGAGCGAAAACGAACTTACATCTTTATACCATCCATCGCAGTTAACTATGAAGACGTCGTCTCTCCTTGCCCTTGATTCGCTCCGCTCAACCCGGTATGACCGTTTTAATTGAGGTGGTTTGATGACAACAATACATTGGGATTTTGGCAGCGCATATGATTTTTTCATCAGCCTTTTTGTCATTCACCACCCGGATCGTTTTGGATTAAGAGCTGCCTGGGCAGCCGGGGTGCGTTCCCGTTTCAATCCGGAGGATCGTCAATTTTTAGAAGAGACTCTTAATTTTCTTCCCGTTCCCCTTTCCTGGATCTATAGATTACCCCTGGAGAACAAGAGCACAACAGCTGTCCTGAACTTACTGGCATCCATTCCTCCAGAAAAACGCTTGATCTCCCTGTTCAGGTCATCTCTCATGACTGATGAGGTTTATACGACCATAGAGAGTATTGAGAGAAATCAAAAGGTGTCAACGAATGATCTCAATGTATTACGAACCATTTTTCAACAAAGAACTACTCCGATTAAAACCCGTGATGTAAGAAAAATGGCTGATGTTTTTCTCAACCCGGCGGAGTTTGGTGACAAATTGCTGAATGTATTTCGCGGTTATTATCAGGTCTTCTTCGCGGAGG
>DAOUGX010000047.1:0-15669 GCA_034428855.1 Anaerolineaceae bacterium
ATATCATCAATATCCACAACTTCATCCAGTTGATGTTCAGCTTCCCACTTGTCTCGTTGTTCATCAAATTCGGTTTGTAGTCGCAGACGATCTGCTTTCATTCGGGCTGCACGTTCATAATCACGTTCTACACCAGCTTTTTCCTCTTCTGCAGCCAGACGATCAAGTTCAGATTTCATCTTCTTTAAATCTGGTGGTAATGAATAGAGTGCCACTCTCAATTTTGCAGCAGCTTCATCCATCAAATCAATGGCTTTATCTGGTAATTTTCTATCGGTCACATATTGAGATGATAGCCGGGCTGCTGAAACCAGGGCTTCATCGGAGAACCGAACCTTATGGTGAGCTTCGTATCGGTCACGTAAACCATGCAGCATTTGAATTGTATCTTCAACAGTTGGTTCATCCACAAATACAGGTGCGAAACGGCGTTCCAATGCAGAATCTTTTTCAATGTGTTTATGATATTCATCCAGAGTGGTGGCACCGATGCATTGTAATTCACCACGTGCCAGTGCAGGTTTCAGCATATTTGACGCATCCATGGCTCCCTGAGCAGCACCTGCACCTACGACTGTATGAAGTTCATCAATAAAAAGGATCACTTCACCTTCTGATCTTTGAACTTCTTCAATAGCAGCTTTAAGACGTTCTTCAAATTCTCCTCGGAACCTTGATCCGGCAATCATGGCACTTAAATCCAAAGAAATCACCTTTTTACCCATCAAGATTTCAGGAATATCATTAGAAGCGATTTTCTGTGCCAATCCCTCCACAATGGCTGTTTTTCCTACACCCGCTTCACCGATTAATACGGGATTATTCTTTGTTCTTCTGGAAAGGATTTGCATCACACGCAAAATTTCATTATCTCGTCCGATGACCGGATCTAATTTTCCTTCACGAGCCTGTGTTGTGAGGTCACGGGAATATTTTTCCAGGCTACGATAGCGAGTCTCGGCTTGAGGATCGGTAACCCTTTGACCACCACGCAATTGATTGACAGCCTCAATCACTCGATCACGGTTAATGCCTGAACCTTCCAGAAGTCGTGCGGCAGGTGTATTCTTTTCGCTTAATATAGCGAGAAATATATGCTCAGTGGATATATATTCATCTTTCAAACGACTGGCTTCTTCATTGGCCAGATCTATGATTCTTTTGACACGAGGTGTAATAAACACTTGTCCTGCACCACCACCAAAAATACTGGCTTTTGGACTGGTTCGCAGTATATAATCCAATCTCTCTTCTAAAATACTTGGATCAATTTTTAAAATCTCTAAAATTTGAGGGATCACACCCTCAGGTTGTTCAATTAAGGCCAATAGAATATGCTCAGTATCAATTTGATTGTGTCCGTAGCGTTGAATTATTTCAGCAGCTCTTTGAGCAGCTTCCTGAGCACGTTCTGTGAATCTGTCAAACCTCATCATATGGGTAGTCCTTCCATTATGGATGCATAAACATTACTTATTCTTAAGGATTATATCAAAATCCACTTCAATTATTAGTTAGATAAGTATTAGAAGCATATAAGAATTTTTTGAATTTCTCATACGTTGCAGGTTTTAGACCCGAAAAACCGTTGATAATTAAATATGAAGATTATTTTCCATAACAATTTCACTGGTGTAAAATAAGATTGAATGAATATTGAACCAATGACTACCACAGGGCAAATACGGGCGGTTAATCCAAGTACAGATCTTAATGCAATTGCAGACTTAATTGAATTGTGTTTTAAAGAAACGATTGATGAAGATGGATTGGATTATATTCGTTATTTGAGGAGGTTAGCCAGGGATACGAGCAGCATTTATTGGGGGAATAGTAGAACGCAACACAATCTATCACCCATTCAAGGATTTGTGTATGAGATTGACGAAAAAATCGTAGGAAACTTATCTTTGATTCCCTTTCATAAAAAAGGAGAATTCATCTACCTGATTGCTAACGTTGCGGTACATCCAGCGTTTCGCCGAAGAAGAATTGCCTTTGAATTGACTGCTCGAGCATTAAAACACGGTAGAGAAAAATCGGCTAAAAGTATTTGGTTACAGGTTCGTGATGATAACCCGCCTGCGATTGCGTTATACGAACAGATGGGTTTTTTTGAACGATATCGTCGTTCAACGTTTACAATAAAATCCAGAAAACGAATTATTGATAACTTGGATAACAATATCAAAGTAAAAAAAAGAAAAGATGAAGATTGGACAATTCACAAACAATGGTTGGATGAAATCTATCCAGAAGATATACGATGGAATGTCGGATTAAAGGAAAATCGATTATTACCTGGATTCTGGAACAATGTCTCGAGGTATTTCTCAGGAGTTACGATTAACAATATCAGCGTTTTCAAGGGCAACTCGCTGATTGGGTTTGCGTCTCTGGAGAAAACCTCATTATTTGCAGATAATTTATGGATTGTGTGTGATGAAGAAAATGATGAAGATGTCATTTGTGCGGTTGTATCTCATTTTCGAAATTCATCCATAAATTTGCGACCGCTAACAATTAATTATCCAGTCAAGCGAGGTTTAAAATCATTTTTGGATGTAGGTTTTGAAAAAAACCACACTTTAATTTGGATGGAAGAGAAAATTCACTCAATGACTATCATGACAGATGAATAACAGGTCGATGCAACTTTATCAGTCATTTATCGTATTAAGTTAATAAAGGAGATAAGGATGAAAAAATTAATAATTCGATTAGGTATCAATGCGATTGCATTATATGTAGCGGTTGCATTGTTGAACGGCCGAGGTATCACCCCTCAAAGTGAAAATTGGCTTAGTTTTGTTTGGCTGGCATTAATTTTTGGTTTGGTGAATGCGATCATAAAACCAATGCTTGTCATCATGAGTTGTCCACTATTAATCCTTACCTTAGGGTTGGGAACATTGGTAATCAATACATTAATGTTTATGATGGCTGGTTGGATCGGGACCCGTTTTCAAGTGGGATTCACCGTGGAAAATTTTTGGGTTGGATTTCTAGGTGCACTGATTGTCAGTGTTGTGAGTTTTGTGCTGACCGGATTATTTAAGGATGATCTAAAAGATCGCCCGGGAAGAAAAAAATAACGAACATAACTTTGAAAAAGAAATAATTTTAAACAAAAAACGTTTGATCGTTTTATATAAATATGATGGACACACCAATCATGGCAATAATTGTACCGAAAATTGCCTGTTTCGTGATTTTTTCTTTTTGAATCAACCCAATCGGCAGGTGGAAGATCGGTGTCAGGGCCATTAAAGTTGATGCGATTCCCAGTTTAGCAAATTGAACTGCTAACAAGGATAACCAGACTCCTAAAAATGGACCGACCATTGACCCAGCAATCGCAAATTTTATGGCTTGCGGGAAATGCTTTATTTGTTGAAAACTTGTTTTCATTTGTTTAGTCAAAAAGGCGAAGATCCAAACACATAGTGTTGCAACCAGAACTCGAATCACAACACCTGAAAGGGCTGGAAATTCGATTGGTAACCCTTTTTTTGCGAAAATCAAGCCAATCGATTGTCCAAAAGCTGCGCCAACAGCGAAAAGAATTCCAATCCATTTGTGCCTTTCGCCATAAATGAGATTTTGTGAATTGTTGCGGTCCAAGATCACTGTTGCAATGCCACCAATGGTTAAGAAGATACCGATTAATTGAATAAAAGATAAGATTTCTCCCAGAAAGATCCATGCAAAGATGGTGCTGATCACAGGACTAACTGCCATAACCAACATCGCCAATCTTGGGCCAACCATAATAAAGGACTGGAATAATAGAAGGTCACCAATGACGAGTCCAATCAGCGAGGAAAGACTCAACCAGATCCATTGTTGGAGGGAAGCATTGGTTGGGATTGGAGTCTGGTAAAGGATGGTGTGGGTAACCAGGAGAAATAATAAAGCAAAACTTAACCGAATTCTATTGAGGGATGCTGAACCAATTTGTTTTCCAGATACTGAAAACAAAATTGATGATAATGCCCATAACAAGGCAGCAGCAAGAGCAGCTAATTCTCCCATAGGTTATCCTGAGTAAGAAATCGGTCTATCTTACCATGAATTGTTTACTTAATAAGGATGTCAACCAAAAGTTTGAAAATTTAACTGGTTACTTGTCCAGAAAATCTCAGGGAAGACGGTCAGGTAGATTTTTGTTTTTATATGATATTCTAATCATGACTAAAGACTGAAAGAGGAATAATTATGGAACACCTTGCATATTGCGATAAAAAGGCGAAGGAATTGGAAAAAATTCTAAATGGGGAAAAAAGTATGCTCATCCGTGGTGCTGCTGGTAGAAAATTACCATATGGAAGAGTTTTCCCTGGAGAAGTAATTTATTTAATTGAGAATGATGGAAAAGGATTAGTTGTTGCCAAAGGTAAAATATCAAAAGTAATAAATTCCGATCGATTAATGGAGGGGGAATCTGAAAAATTAATTGACCAATACCGGAACGAATTGAGTTTAACCGGGGAACAAATAAAAAGGTGGACTGAGAAGAAATATCTTTGCCTGGTGGGTATAAAAAACGTAATGGAAATTCAGCCATTTACCTATGAACGAAGTGGAAATATGGACGACTGGATTATTGTCAGTTCGATTAATGAAATAAAAAGAGATCTATAGTATTTTTGAAAGAGAAAGGAATTCATTGTGGAGAAGAAAAAAAATTCTTATGTCGGATTAGGTATCGTATTTGGGGTTGCGATTGGGGGAGCTCTAGGCTTAATTTATAATAATATCGCCATAGGTGCAGGTATCGGAGCTGCTTTAGGTATTGTTTTAGGAGCAATCATTGATGGATTTCAACAAAAAAGTAATCCTTCCTGATAATTAAGGTTTTATAGGAAAAATAAAAACAAGGTTCCGTAATCAATGGAACCTTGTTTTGTTAAATATTAAAATCACATTATGGTAGTGTAAAATGCAGAAGAACACTGTTTCCGGCATCAGAAACCCAGACCCCATTGTTTTTATCAAACACAATGGCTGCTGGTAGTCCAAAACCGTCTGTGCTGGGACTATAATTACCCCACCCTTGGATGAACTGACCATCTGGCTGAAAACCTAATACCCTGAAACCTTCTGGGTCTGTTGAGTAAACATTTCCAAAATTATCTGTAGCCAGGAATGGTTTATTGTCAAGACTTTGACCATACCATCCAGCCACGTCCCAGGAATTGATAGCGTAGAAGTTCAAATTTTCAGAATCAGGCATGAATACCTGGATTCGTTGATTCCAGGTATCTGAAACATAAATCTCTCCATTTAAACCTTTGGCGAGACCAACTGGTTCATCTAATTGCCCTAAATCAAATCCTGCTTCACCGAATTGATTGATGAAATTTCCATTTGAGTCGAAAATAGCAATTCTTTTATTACCAGTGTCAGCTACAAATACTCGATTTTCATTATCAACAATGATCCCACGAGGTCCCCAGAAACCATCAGGATTCTCAGCAGCTCCAAAATAACCCCACATGGTTATAAACTCACCTTCTGCGGTAAATTTCTGAACGCGGTGATTCCAGGTGTCTGTTACATAAACAGATCCATCTGGTCCAACAGCGATGCCCCAGGGTTCATTGAATGTTCCGGCAGGTGCATCACCAGAAAGGACATCTGCAAAGCTTCCCCAGGTTTGCATCAAAGTACCATCCTCTGAAAAACGTTGAATGCGATGATTGCGAGAATCAGCCACATAAATCGATCCATCCAGACCGATTGCCAGACCTCGGGGAGCATCTAATTGGCCAGGTTCTTTACCGTAAAATCCAATCATACGATCGGGTAATAGAGATTGAATTTTCCCTTCATAAGGATCAACTTCAGGTTCAGAGACTATCGCAGGCATTGATCCATAATTCCAGATTTGACCAATAATGTCCTTGCGAATATACATGCGAATCGGGTCAGAAGGAGACCAGGTTGATGTGGTTAGGTCACTTCTTCCTTTTATTTCAGCATATTTGCTGTAATCTTTATTCAACCAGATTTGAAATAACGCAGAACGCATGTTTGGATCTGTTAGCGCATATCTGATTCGGTCCCAGGTCAGGTAATAGTAATCCTGGGTTGGCCAAACCAGGCGAATATAATCATATTTTACATAATCGTCTTTGACCAATGAATCAATTTTTGAATAATTTTGATCACTGGCGAGAATAATGGGGGAATTCAATAAGTCACGTGTAGGTTTATCTGTATACCATTGCTTATTTGGGTAATCTCTGAAATACCACCAGTAAGGATAAAGAGAATCATTATCATATGCAACATTTATCTTCTTTTCACCAACTGTTCGTTTTGAAATTTCTTCAACTTGTTCGAGGATGTCCTTTGGCCCGCGATCGGCATGTGCATATACTAAAAATTCTTTTCCATTATCATAATTTTCAAAGGATGCCATATAAGCTGTTCGAATGGTCAGAAAGGATAACAAAACACCGAATGCTAAAACCAGGATTCTCATTATTCCGATCCAATTTATGGATCGTATGAAGTGATAGAAACCATATGAAGAAAATATGAGAACAATTATGGACATGATAAACGTACTGGTTGATTGCAATTGCTCTAAGGAATTTCCCTGAAAGGGTGGAATCGGTCCTAAAATAGCACCCAGGAAGCCTAATAAGCTGGTGATCAATATGGGTAATAACAAGAAACTAATCCAAACTTTATTTTCTTTGATTTGATTCCATGGTATTTGTTCCAGTAATTTTCCAAATCCCCATGCCGCAGTCAGAGCAAACGGTAAGGTAATATGAACGGTTAACCATGGCATCTTTTCCCCTGCCAAACTATAGGCTAATAAATTCAACAAAGAGAAAAATCCCAACATAAATAGAATGGGTACTCGATAATGATCCTGAGAAAATTGAAATGTTTCCTCCAGGTAAGAAGGTGAAATTTCTTGATTCTGTTCATTGTCTCGTTCAATTTCGTTACTTGAAATACCCTCAACTTCCATATCTTCATTGATGTTGGTTATTTCATTTTCCAAAACCTGGTTTACTGGTAAGGATTGAGGGTAAAAAACTGGTGATAATGGCACGGTGACTGGAATGCTCGATTTTCGAAGATGAAATAATCCATACACGACTGCAATGAAAAAGCCAAAAATCGAAAGATATTCATAAAATGGCATTTGTAATAAAACGTAATAATAAATCGGTTGTGTACCACGATTTACAGCTTGTTGTTCCAGCCAATAACCTAATGAGCCAACAATCCCGGTGAAGAACCCCCTTCCGTTTGTGAAAAATGTTGTATAAAAGACAATAAAAATTGACCAAAAAATAGCCATTAGTTTAAACCAAATATGCTTTCTCCACCAATACCCAATGGCTATTGTGATTCCTCCAAGAAGGACCAGTGCAATTCCAATTCGAATCATTCCCATGGTTGAATAATCTGTAGGTTTCCAATCAAGCCCAAATAACGAGCCGATAATATTTATCGGAAAAGCAACTAGAAGCGGAAGGACGATGGTTCCATTCAGGATTAATAAATCAAAGGTACGTAAATGACGAATTGCTTCCAGACCTATACCTTTGAGCAAGACAAAAATCGCTGATATTCCCACTAAAATAGCCACTAATACTGAAAGGCTGGCAAACAAACCAGTGTTGGAAGCTGTTTCAGTGACTAATTCGCCTAATTCATTGGTAGGATTTTGTTTAGCGTTTACATATCCGAGAATGATTCCACCAAATAACAAACCCAGCGTAATAACAGTCAGAATTACGAATGCCTGACGGGATTTATTCGTTCGCCAATGTTCTCGAATAACCTCAGTGAGAAATTGAAAAACAAGAAATAATAACAGAATTGCCATGTAGATATAAGCAGTTTCTTTTGCTGCAAAATTTAACGCCTGGGATATGACAAGTAAAATTAAAGAAAAATTATCTCCCCGATCCAAGTAACGGAAAATAGCATAAATCATTAATACTGCAATGAGTTCAATCAAACCTTCGTTTCTTGTATATCTTCCATAAAACAAAAGATAAGGAGAGATTAAAAAGAGAAACCCTCCAATTAAATGGCCATATCTGCCTAGATAAGGTTTGAAAAGTAAAAGTATCAACACAACTGCAGCCACACTCGAAAGGGCAGCAGGAATTCTGGAGGTAAAATCGGAATCTCCAAACATAAAATAGGTTAGGGCAATCAGGTGAAATTGCAAGGGGCCGTGTGTAACTGGATCCTGAACATATCCTCTTCCACTAGCCAAATCCCAAGATGGAACAACATGGTTTACTTCATCATGACTCATTACCCGGGCACCCAAAATAGAAAACCTACTTAGGAAAGCTAATGCAATGATGATGATTATTAGTAAGTTTTCGATTGTAAATTTGGGTAGGTAATCTGATATTGGTCTATCGAGCCAGGAATTAGTTGATTTTTCAGAATTCATTTAAGTGGTCTCCACAAAGCGAAATTTAATTTGGTTGAGGATAAATAATCCGAATTCTCATTGACTATACTAGAATAATAATGTCTTGACAAGCGTACGATGTTTATACAAGATTGAGATTGTATTACGCATAATTAGTCACCAAATGAATTATCACAAGAATTATTGTCTTCGATAAATTAGAGAATATTTTAGCTCAAAGTAGGATCAGACATGAAACAGCCATCAAAATTTTTTCGTTATAGCATGTTTGGGTTATTGTATTTTGCCCAAGGTGCAGTACTAAGTTATTTCACTGCGTTGAATGCGATTTACTTATTATCCTTTAATATCAGTTTGAGCAGAATTGGAATTATCAGTGGAATCGCTTTAACACCATTCATTTTAAAAATCTTTCTCGGAATTCTCAGTGATAAAGTCAACCTCTTTCAATTTGGCCATAGAAAACCATATATCATCATCGGATTACTTTTACAGGCTGTATGTTTAATGATCGTTCCATTTGTTAATCCAGCAACTAATTATTCCATGTATGGAGTTATTGCTTTTTTGGTGATGACTGGTATGGCATTGTATGACACAACCACAGATGGATTAGCGTTGGATACAACACCAGATCAAGAATCGGGTCACATCCAGGGGGTAATGGTTGGTGGTAGAGCCATGGGAGTTGTAGTTTTATCAGGCGTGATTGGGGTTTTAGCACAGAAAGTATCATGGCTGGCAGCGTTCTGGCTACTCGCTTTATTAACTCTTTTGCCATTGGTATTTATCATTCAATATAAAGAGCCACCTAGACAATCTGAACAAAAATTTTCATGGAGTGCGTTTTCGGCATTTAAACATTGGCCAATTATTGCTTTAGGATTATTGGGAGCTCTTTATTCATTGATAATCAATGCGGCTAACGAAATTATCAATCCATTTTTACAATCAAATTTCAATATATCTGTAATGGTAGCTGGGTTTATTACAACCGTGTGGGGAATCGGAGTGGTAGCTGGAGGTTTGACTGGTGGGCAGGTGACAGACCGTGTTGGCCAAAAGAGAGCTGTTGAAATTGCATTGATTACTTCATTCGTTGCAATCATTCTACTCGCATTTACCCCAACCATTTCGATAGCCTGGGTCATAGTTTTTGTATTTGGGTTGGCGTTTGGATATTATGAAACTGTATATTTTGCTATTTCGATGAAAAAATCTGATTTGAGAATCGCAGCTTCTATGTTTTCAATATTAATGGCAATCGCAAACATTGGAACTGGAATCGGATTACCATTGGCGGGGATATTAACGGACAACATTGGTTTTCAATGGACATTTGTTATTCTCGCTTGTCTCAATTTTCTCGCGATTCCTTTATTACCTGCCATATTCCGATCAAATGGTTCGAAAAAGGAAGAGCTGTAGATTGCCACAGCCCTTCCTCGATTTTGTTCACGTGTAGGATAAATTACTTTCCCCCGCTTCCTCCGCCATTTTCTCCATTCCCACCATTATTTCCATTTTCATTATCACCCTGATTGCCACCGGTAGATTGGTTGTTATTTGAGTTTTGAGATCCTCCTGATTCACCACTCTGGTCGGTAAAACCGGGTTCCACTTCGGAATTACGTTCACCTCTTAAAAACATCCAGGGGTATTCAACAGGTTGTTTTATTTCACCCGTATTTTGCAATTGGAATTGTTCCTGATATAAATTCTGCCATTCTTCTTCCAATTCATCCTTTCCGTATTGCTTCTCAAATTTTGCCATGTATTCCAATTCACTTGCAAGTAATTCAGGTTGTTCTAATCCTGCATCAATTAATCCTGCTTGATAGGAAAGCATATGTGCAAAATTGTTTTGGAATGGTTCTCCTGTTTGTTGCCCCATGTTCATGGTCATTGTTTGATTCTGCAACATTTGTTGAACTATTAATAATTTTCCAGTTGGATCATTCGTTTGTAAAGCGTACTGCAACGCAGTTTGAAGTTGCATTTGCCATTTAAAATAAAGTGGTTCTGGCGGTAATTCGCCGGATTCAATAATTGTGTGAATTTCCTCAAACCTTTGATTTGCGTGTTTCAATGCAATTTCAAATTGGGTGTCTGGTTTTGTTGCTAATCCCAACTCAATATCTTCGACAAGATTTTTGACTGGATAAAGAATGTCTCCTGGTAAACTTCCTTGTGCAGCTACCGCAGAGATTCCGCCCCCAAATAATAAGGTGAGGATCACGAATAAAGTAATTAGTTTCATTGGAAAAGTCTCCTTCTTGATTTGTACCTGGTTCCACCATGATCTTTTTGGATGAGGATTCCTTTCACTTCCAGCTAATTTTTGAGCTTCAAGAATGAAATTCTTTCTTGATGATTGGGCTCGTAATGGATTTCTTTCTGGAACTTTCTCTAGATTATCTAGTTTGTGTTTAATTTCTTCTTCCCAATTGTTCATAGCTTCACCTCTAAAATTTTCTTAATCGTCTGTAATCCACGATGTTGAAGGGCTTTCACTGCACCGACTGGTTTATTCATGGCACATGCGATTTCTTGATTATCTAATCCTTCCAAGAATTTCAAGACAATTGCCTGGCGTTGACTTTCTGGCAACTTTCGAAGAACGATCCTGATTTGTTGACTTTCTATTTGATCCAGTACCAACTCTTCAGGGTGGTTATTGATAGCAGCATAATTGTCAGGCAGTCCTTCATCTTCTGGAATAGCTCGTCGATATTGATCAGTAATCCAGTTATGTGCCATGCGATAAAGATATGGTCTGACATATTTCTTGGGTCCTTTGCCATTTTTTAAGGCCTGTAAAAAACGGCTGAATGTCTCTGCAACACATTCTTCTGCTTTATCCTGGCTGCCAAGTAAACGATAACCATAGCGATAAATTGCTTCGTTATATTGATCGTAAACCCATTCAATTGCACCCATATCAAACGCCTGTAGCCTGTTAATCAATCCTTCTTCTTCAGCAATGATAGACATGATTTCACCTTTTATGACGCACTATTCCAAAAATCGATACGCTCGAAAAAAAATGTAAAAATATGCTGGATGATTGTTTTTTATATTTTTTTAATATTTTGTTATTACTTCTCTAATATTATTGCAGTAAATTATGTGTAAGAAAATAATAAAAAACGAGGAGGTTTTTATGATTTACAAAAGAAAATCTTCACCGTCTTTATGGGAAGAAATGGATAAATTACAAAGAGAGATGAATCGAATGTTTGACAGCGCGTATACAAATCGTTTTTTTGATCGTCCTCTCAATAGTCATGACTTTCCAGCGATGAATGTCTGGACAAAAGCAGATTCTGGACAGGTTATCACCGCTGAAATACCCGGTATGAGTGTTGATGATTTGGATATAAAAGTGGTGGGAGAAACTTTAACCATTAGTGGTTCGCGCCCTGCACCATCAGAGGATGAGAATATTCGATATCATCGTCAAGAACGAGGATATGGAAGCTTTACTCGAACGATACAATTACCATTTCCAATCGATGTTGACAAAGTCGAAGCTAATTATGAAAAAGGGGTATTAAAGATCTGGCTACCGAGAGCAGAAGCAGATAAACCCCGAAAAATTTCTGTAAAGGCTATATAAACAGGAGGTAAATTATGTCGGATCAATTAACCAACCCTGAAACTCAGAAACAGGAAATAGTGGAGCAGGATCAAACCGAACGAACCCGTGATTCCCGGCTCTATGTTCCCAGAGTTGATATTTTTGAGGATGATGAAGCTATTCATTTATTAGCTGACATCCCGGGTGCTGATGAGAATTCAATTGATATAACACTTGAGAAAAATGTGTTAACCATCGATGCAGAGGTGCATGCAGAAAAACCACAGGATTACTCGTTAACATATGCGGAATATGGGATTGGTGGATTTCGAAGGAAATTCAACTTATCCAATGAAATTGACCAGGAAAAAATTGTTGCTGAAGTTAAAGATGGAGTCCTTAAGCTTATTTTGCCTAAATCGAAAAAAGCAACACAAAAAATCTCTGTGAAGGCAGCTAACGATTAATTCTTAATCAGGTCATAGAATTACAATAAGTTTAATCAAAAACCGGCGACCAGCCGGTTTTTGATTAAAAAACATAGACAAAAATAATCCAAAATAATTACTTTGTCGATTTTTTTAATCTCTTTTTCATTTGTATAATGAATTGACGAATCATAGAAACATCTCAGACAATCACACCAAATTGATAATTTTTTTGGGTAAAAATTATGTAAAATAATCAATTCATTACAATGAAGTTGATAATTTTAAAAATTGAGGTTTTGATGTTCCCAAAGAGAAATGAAAATCGGACAGTTTTCTCGACTGAATCAGGCAGAATCTGTCCTTATTGTGGAAAACCAGTTCAAAAATGTGTATGTACGAAAGTTAAACAAAACCCCCCTATTAAACAGGATGGAATTGTTCGCATCAGGCTAGAACGCAAAGGTAGGGGTGGAAAATCGGTTACATTGGTAGAAGGCCTTCCAATGAAGGACGATTTATTGAAAGAATTAGCTACGGAACTAAAGAAACATTGTGGTGTAGGAGGATCCATCAAGAATGGAACCATTGAACTGCAAGGAGATGTTCGTGATGCAGCCATGCTGTTATTGAAAGAAAAAAACCTCCAGGTTAAAAAAGCCGGTGGTTAATAAATTAATAAGTTTGAGGAGAATGGAATGAATCGAGATTTGAAACCTTTTTTTGACTCCGAAGGAGTGGCAATCATTGGTGCAACAAACAAGACCAATAAACTTAGTTTTGGGATTGTCAAGAATTTAACTTTGTATGGTTTCAAAGGCAGTATTTATCCAGTAAACCCTAAAGTGGATGAGATATTAGGCTTGAAATGTTATCCTGATATTCTAAGCGTTCCAGATCCAGTGGATCTGGCTGTGATCATTTTACCTGCGAGTGTGGTATTCCAAACAATTCAAGATTGCGAAAAAAGAGGAATAAAGGCAGTAACAGTCATTTCTGGAGGGTTCAAAGAATTAGGTGCTAGCGGTGAATTGCTGGAAAAAACAATTCTTCAATTTATCAAAGATCATAATATGAGGATGGTTGGCCCCAATTGCGTGGGCACCATGAGCCTTCATACAGGATTAAATACAACTTTCATCTCTGGAGTACCCGATGTTGGTGGAATTGGATTTCTCTCGCAATCCGGTGCAGTTTTAGGTGGAGTAGTGGATTTAGTCAAAGGAAAGGGAATCGGATTTTCTCATTTTTCCAGCCTTGGAAATGAAGCAGATATTACTGAAACAGATATGATTGAATACCTGGGTGATGATCCTAACACCCATGTCATTGCTGCTTACGTTGAACAAATTCGAGAAGGACAGCGATTCATTCAAATTGCCCGAAAAGTATCCAGAAAAAAACCGATCGTAATGTTAAAAGCAGGCCGGACATCTGCTGGGGCTCGAGCAGTTTCATCACACACCGGCTCTCTGGCTGGTAGTCATGCGGCTTATCAAGCAGCATTTGACCAGAGTGGTGTCATTGAAGTACAAGCAGTCAGTGATTTGTTTGATGTTTCTCAAGCATTTGCGCTTCAAAAAGCTCCTCAGGGAAATAAGGTTGCAATTCTTACCAATTCAGGTGGACCAGCAGCCTTACTCTCGGATAGTTTAGCCATGAATGGGTTTGATATTGCAAATCTCGATCCAGATACAATTCAGGCTTTGCGACAGGTATTAAATCCCAGTGCACAGGTTTCTAATCCAGTTGATATGTTGGGTGGAGCTGAACCACATGAATATGAACAGTCGATGAGATTACTGGCAAACGATCCGAATGTGGATGTTATAGTACCTATTCTTGTACCGCAAGCGTTGGTGAATCCTGTTGATGTGGCTGAAAAAATCGCCCAGATTTCTGAGCTTACAGAAAAAACTGTTATAGCTGTCATGATGGGAGATTCATTAGTGAAGGAACCTCGTGTTTTATTACATCAAAGAAAAGTTCCTATGGTTGTATTCCCTGAAAGTGTCGGAACAATTCTTTCCGCTATGAAAAAATACCAGGATTGGTTGTCATCATCGAATGACAATCCGGTCGAGTTTCATGATATTGATACCGAAAAAGCCAGAAGACTCCTTGATCAGGCTAAACAATCTGGTGTTATGGGAGAAGCGTTGACAAGACCTCTCCTGGAGGCGTATCGTATTCCATTGGTAATAGGACATCCAGCTAAAGATGAAAATTCAGCGGTTTCTGTTGCAGAAGAAATAGGATTTCCGGTTGTCATGAAAATCAACTCACTTGACATTTTGCATAAGTCTGATCAAGGTGGAATCCGATTAAATATAAAGAATAGTGCTGAACTTCGTGCAGCTTATCAGGAAATGATCAACACAATTTCATTAAATGTTCCGGAAGCAAGATTAGAAGGTGTGTTGATCGAGGCGATGGCCGATAAGGGACAAGAGGTTATTGTTGGTATGAAACGCGATTCTGGATTTGGACCAATGATAATGTTCGGTCTAGGTGGAATTTTCGTGGAATTATTCAAAGATGTTTCGTTTCGGGTTGCACCTTTATCAAAAAAAGAGGCTTTAGATATGATATTGAACACCCGGGCAGGTAAACTTTTGACAGGTTACCGAGGTGAGAAACCTGTTGATATCGATGCAGTTGTTGATGCTATGCTTCGCTTAAGCCAATTATCGATGGACTTCAGTGAAATCGAGGAAATTGAAATTAATCCTCTGCGAGTATATAAAAATGGTTGTTTGGCATTAGATGGTAGAGTAATTTTAAAATAGAATCATCAAAATTTGAAAGGTCAACATGAAAAGAATTTTATCAGGTAATGAAGCAGTCGCCAGAGGAGCATGGGAAGCAGGATGTTCTGTAGCTTCGGGATATCCCGGAACACCCAGTACGGAAATTATGGAGACATTTGCCAGATTTCCAAATGTGTATGCCGAATGGGCAACCAATGAAAAAGTTGGATTAGATGTGGCTATCGGAGCTGCTTACGCAGGTAAACGAGCAATTTCTACCATGAAACATGTAGGTGTAAATGTAGCTGCAGATGCCCTTTTCTATGTTGCTATGACCGGGGTGGAAGCAGGATTGGTAATTGTATCTGCGGATGATCCATCGATGCATTCCTCACAAAATGAACAGGACAACCGGCAATTTGCGAAGTTTACCAGAATTCCTTGTCTGGATCCTGCTGATAGCCAGGAAGCAAGGGACATGACAAT
>DAOUGX010000048.1:0-1517 GCA_034428855.1 Anaerolineaceae bacterium
GCCGCAGCAATGGGTTACCTTAATCCAATGCTGGCAGCCGGTGCAATGGCTTTTAGCAGTGTTTTTGTGGTTACAAACAGCTTGCGCTTGCGACGGAAAAAATTAGCTCTACCTTAACGATGGATTACCAAATCCCGCCGTTCGATTTTTTTAATGGTCGCATGGGTAATTTTTGGGACACCACGTAGATTTAATTCCCGTAACCTGCGCATTTCACCAACTTTTTTGATGCTCTGATCAGTAAGCCGGGTACAGTAGCTTAAATCCAGGGCGCGAAGGTTCCCCATTTTTATGATGGGGTCAATTCCATAATCGTTTAAGCAACATGCGCTGATATTGAGGTGAGAAATTTGTGAAAGCATCGGTAAAAAACGTAACCCTTTGTTACCAACATTTCGATTTTCAGATAAGTTAAGAGAAACGAGTCCTTCGACATCCTGAATTTCCTCGATCAAGCCTTTGATGGTTTCATCGTTCAAATTACGAATGCCAATTTCTGCCACCATATTATCCGGGATATCAAAATAACCAGGTCCATCTCCCAATTTTTTCCAATCTGCATCTGGTTCGGAGATTGGTTTAATTAATATTTCAATTGGATAACTGGTCTCAATTCGACGATTTGTATGTAAATTCATACTGGCATTTTATCATATAGAATGATAAAGATTATTACCAAAAAACACATCCTGCTTTATTGGCTGGATGTGTTTTAGAATTTAGAATTGAATAAATATTACAGGAATTTCTTGATTTCCGGAATTTGGCCTGCGCTACCAAGTTTTTGGTTCTTATCTGCTATAAATTTTGCATATTCCGTCATAAACACTTTTCCTATTGGTCGTAAATCAAAATTCTCAGGGTGTTCAAGGAAATACTCACGGTGAACTCGTGTCCAGACCAGGCGTCCGTCGGTATCGATATTAATTTTTGTGACACCTAATTCGGCTGCTCGCCTGAACTGGCGGTCATCTACACCTTTTGCACCCTGCAGTTTACCGCCAGCTTTGTTGATTCTTTCAACTTCTTCCTGGGGTACGGAGCTTGAACCATGCATAACTAAAGGAAAACCAGGTAACCTTTTTTGGATTTCTGTTAAGACATCAAACCGTAATGCCTGTGACCCAGAAAATTTGAAGGCTCCATGACTTGTTCCGATGGCGCATGCCAATGAATCCACGCCGGTACGGTTAACAAACTCTTTTGCCTGATCTGGATCGGTTAATTTTGCATTGGCTTCATCAACGGCAACATGCTCTTCAACCCCACCTAATTGACCCAACTCGGCTTCCACTACGATCCCTCGTGCATGGGCGGCGTCCACAACGCGTTTCGTGATGGCAATATTTTCTTCAAAAGTTTCATGGCTGGCGTCGATCATCACCGAGCTATAAAAACCACTCTCAATACAATCGTAACAGGTTTGTTCATCCCCATGGTCTAAATGAACCGCAAAGATTGCATCAGGATAAATTTCATCGGCAGAACGAATGATTGCTTCCAGCATTTTCTTGTTT
>DAOUGX010000049.1:0-1823 GCA_034428855.1 Anaerolineaceae bacterium
CTTTATGGGAGCAGACCTTCTTTGTTCCTGGCCCAAAGGCTTTTTATACACATCAATTATTTGATCATCTGTGACGATGTATCGATCATTTCTCCAATCCCAATATTGGTACAGCCACCACATGAAAATTACCAATCCAATACCAGCTTGAATTAACAAAATCGTACCAAAATTGATAGATGGATAAAATTCAAAGATGGAATAAACCACAGTTAATATGATTAATAAAAATGATAATGATGGCCAAATCACTTTTTTTAACAAAATATACCAGTGTGTTCTATAAATTAAGGTGCCAGATTTTTCCATCCTTAAACCAAAAAAAGATGAAAGAAATTCTATGAAATTACTCGATTCCACCAACGGTGGTACATCGGTTGGATTAATTTCGTTTTCTTCGCTTTCTTCGGGATATTCCTCGGACTGATTCGGTTCAAATCCGATTCGACTGCGAAGTATTTTTTCTTTCGAAATTTTCCCTAATTTGTTCGATTGATAACTTGCTCTCCCTTTTTCATCATTAATCAACCGGATTACTAATTCTGGGTTCGCTAAATTCTTAAAATTAATTACCCCAGTAAAAGTTCGAATGATTATGTTACCATAGCCGAACCAGCGTCCTAATTGAGATGATTTAATCTCCACAGCCAGAATTGCATCCAGAGGTGCTTCCTGGCGACTTTCATAAAATAAGGCAACTTTTTCAAGAGAAACAATACGACGGTTCGTTACAATGGAGAAATCATTTGACCAATCGATTAATTTCCAAACAAACCATCCAACAAACGTCAAAGTAAGAAGTGCCAATAAATAAAGCAACCAGGTATTTAATGTGGGAACGAGGAAAATGAAATAGATAAAGAATAAAATGGATATAGAACCCAAAACAACTGGAGGAATCAATCCAAACCAAAGAAAAATACCGTGTTTTCTTGCGACAAAATGAACTGCTTCACGAGGTGCCCGCCAAGCGAATGGGTGCTTTAGGAAAATGTTGTAACTTTTTACGGATAAATGTGCTGGTTCAATCACTTCAGGATGAGTTTCAAAAATCTCTTCTACCTGGTGTTTATTAATATGAATCAAAATTGCATTCGTAATCGCTTGTGCAGTGACTTCTCGATTTTGATAATGAATCAGACCTTCTTCTCCAAAATAGTCGCCTTTTTGACAGATTGAGAGCTGAAATGGATCATCATCGGTTTCCAATTGAATGGTCACCCTGCCACTTAGAACGATATAAAAGCCATCTGGCTGTGAACCTTGTTCAAAAATTATTTCGTTTTGTTTAAAAAAAACAGTATCTAATCGTTCACTTAATTCATTTAATTGATCTTCATCCAGGGAATCAAAGAAATGAATGTTGCCAAGAATTTCCAAAATCTCTTGAGAGTAGTCATTCATAATTTTTAAGTATATCCTAAGTAAAATAATTTACTCACCAGAATCTGGTAAAATCGTTTGGTAATTATGCGTAATATTGGACTCATCATAGTTCGTGGAGTTTCGATTTTTCTAATTGTTTTGACTGTAATTCTGATCACAGTTCAGCTAATTAGTTATAGTCGCATTCGTGCCAGTCTCCCGATCGGTTCAGAAATCGGTGGTGTTCCAGTTGGTGGATTGGATCGACAAACAGCTGCAGACCGCTTAATTAAAGCATTCAGTCTGGCGGTTGAAATTCGATATAACCAATCCATCATACAAATTCGACCTTCCTCGATTGGGTTCGAACTGGATTTGGAAGGCATGTTGACAGCAGCAGATCAACAAAGAATCACTCAGCCATTTTGGAGTGGTTTTTGGGACTTTTTATGGGGCCG
>DAOUGX010000050.1:0-3806 GCA_034428855.1 Anaerolineaceae bacterium
CTGATATAATTTAGAATATTTATTCTATTATTATGATTAATATCAACCAACACTCATTTGTGCATTTGCATGCGCTTTCCTATTACTCCCTGATGGAAGGGCTGATTTCCCCTGAGGAGTTGGTGCAAAAGGCCAAAAATGATGGCCAGACTGCCATCGCTATGAGCGACCGTCGTTGCCTTACCGGTATGGTTGAATTCACCTTAGCCTGCCAAAATGCTGCAATACAACCGATTTATGGATTGATTGTGGATGTGGAATGGCAAGTTCGCCAGGGGGAGTTGTTATTACTGGTAGAAAACCGGCAGGGTTGGGCGAATCTTTGCAAATTGAGCAGTAAGTTAATGGCAGAAGAAGGCGGGGCAACTTCTGTTCTGCAGATAAATGATTTACAGCAATTTCATAAAGGATTGATCGCTTTAACAGGTGGTCAACGCTCCATTCTGGATTTTTTAATACAAACTGCACAATATGAAACGGCAAAAGAGTGGTTGTCCATCTTACAGTCTACTTATGGAGAAGGGTTATTTGTTGAGGTTCAACAACATTTACCTGGACAGGAAATCATCGCCCGGCGGATTGTGGATATTACCCGCCAGATGAAAATCCCCGTGGTCGCTACCCAATCCATATTTTATTTACAGAATGACCAGGCTGGATTACAAAAAACAATCAGTGCCATGCGAGAAAATTGCCGTCTTAAGGATATCCTTCCTGAAAAGACCGCCCCTCCAGCCGCATATTTTTGTACGTCGCAGGAGATGGCAACTCGCTTCCAATGGTTGCAGGAAGGTCTTGAAAACACCTGGCGTATCGCACCTCGCTGCCAATGGCAATTACCTCTCGGCGAGGTGCATTTTCCGAAGGTACCTCTTCCAGAGGGAAAAACAATCTCTGAAGTACTGCGGGAAAAAGCTGAATTGGGTGCGAAAAAACGCTATAAAAAGATTACACCGGAAATCAAGCAAAGGCTGGATTATGAACTGGAGGTCATTGCCAAACGTGGGTATGAGCCTATTTTCCTGATTGTTGAAGAGTTGTTAAATTTTGCCCGGCAGCAAGGTGTTCCTTTCTCATCCAGGGGTTCCGCTGCGTCATCTTTGGTTTCATATTGCCTCGAAATCACCAATCCCGAACCTCTGGGATTAAATTTATTCTTTGAACGGTTCTTAAACCCTGCCCGTACCTCACCACCAGATATTGATACCGATTTATGCTCCCGTCGCCGGGATCTGGTAATTCAACATGTATTTGACACCTATGGAGCTGATCGAGTTGCCATGGTGGGAACGATCAATCGATTTCGTCCGCGCTCAGCATTAGGGGAAGTAGCCAAGGCGCATGGTCTTTCAGCTCCGGAAATCCGTCAAATGGTCAATCAATTACCTTATTTTGGATTTCAACGATTATCGAAAGAAGAAAAAGAGAACCCCTTCGCTGGATTATTAGCAGCATATCCCAAATATGAGAAAATATTCACGGAAGCACAAGCCTTATTACGACAACCACGCCATCTTTCCATGCATCCGGGAGGTGTGTTGGTTGCACCAGGTCTGATCACCGATTGGGTACCGGTTTTAAGGTCGGCATCTAAAGAATTTCATATCACCCAACTGGATCTGGATGGGGTGGAAGCATTAGGTCTGGTGAAAATCGATTTGTTAGGCATCCGAGGATTATCGGTTTTGGGGGATGTTGCCGAGACAATTTACTCCTGGCGCAGAACCGAGTATCAACATGCCATGCAGGTGTTGGAGCAGATCCCTCTGCAAGATACTGACACGTCTGAACGCGTCAAGAGTGCTCAAACCATCGGTTGCTTTCAAATAGAATCGCCTGGAATGCGATCTACGCTGAAAGATATTCAGGCAACCAGTGCCGACGATATCATGGCAGCACTGGCCCTCTATCGACCAGGACCCTTACGGGGTGGATTGCACGATGCATTTATTCGCCGATTTAAAGGTCTGGAAAAAGTTGAGCATTTTCATCCGGTTCTGGAAAAGATACTGGCTGAGTCGTATGGAGTAATTTTGTATCAGGAACAGGTTCTCAGGATTGCCCACGAAATTGGTGGTTTGTCATTAGCTGACTCGGATCTTTTACGCAGAGCTATGTCACATTTTGACCCGGGCGAACAGATGAAGACTTTACGGGCTCGATTTCTGGAAGGTTTTCAATTAAAAGGGGTTTCTCCTGAGGTTGCCGAAAGGGTCTGGGAGATGATGGCTGCTTTTGCGGGATATGGTTTTCCAAAAGCACATGCAGCTTCCTATGCCCGGGTAGCCTGGCAAGCCGCCTGGTGCAAGAGCCATTTTCCGGCTGAGTTTATGGCAGCTGTGTTGGCGAATGGGGGTGGTTATTATTCCCAACGCGTTTATTTAAGCGAGGTTCGAAAAATGGGATTAAGTGTCAAACCCCCGCATGTCAATCATAGTTCACAACGATTTTGTGTAAGATATCCTCAAGGACAGGCAATATTGTACATGGGTCTGGATCAGGTGTTTGGACTTACGAAACAAACACAAACTAGAATCATAAAAGAGAAACCTTTTCGATCATTGAATGATTTTCTCACCCGGGTAGACCCACGAAAGGCTGAGATTGAAAATTTGGTGCGGTGCGGAGCGCTGGATGGATTTGGAAGTATACCCACCATGCTCACCATGATCCAATCTGGTTCATGGCGGAAAGATCAATTCTCTTTATTTGAGTATCAGGAATTCCCATCTCAAGATTGGACTCTCGCAGAACGGGCACAATCACAGGAGCAGATTCTGGGTTTGAGTGTGGATGTGCATCCTTTGGAATTGGTCAAAGACCAGTTGGCTGCCGTTCAAGTTATATCCACCGGTGAAGTGGCAAGCTTCATTGGCGAATCGGTTGTGGTAGCAGGATTAAAATTAAGTTCTCATCGTGCCAGGACAGCGCGGGGAGAAATCATGTTATTTATGAGCCTGGAAGATCTGGAAGGCGTATTGGAAATAGTCCTCTTCCCTACAGTTTACCAACAGTATCGTGTTTTACTACGGGATCAGGGTCCGTTCCTGATCCGCGGAACCATTGAAAAGGATGAAGAAGAAGGGGATGTCTGGATGCGGGTGGAGAAGCTAAAAGCACTTACCATAAAGTAGATGCCATCAGATAATCATTGGTACAATTATTGAGATGAACACAAAAATAGAAAAAAATTCCCAGGAATCTCCTCATTTTGAATTGGATTGGTTTCATGATGTCATAGAATTTGCTCCGGATACTTTTAATATTATTGATAAAGATGGCATTATGCTGTTCACAAATAGCCGATCCGAAACAGAAGGACCAGAGAATTTCGTCAATAAATCGATATTTGATTTTTTTCTTCCCGAATATGCTGATATGGTCCGGGAAAAAATGGATAAGGTATTCGACACTGGCAAAAACGACCATTATGAATTGGCTACCGATTATGGAGGTAACCTGCGATACTACATGACCAATCTGGCTCCTATCAAAAGAAATGGAGAAGTAGTAGCGATCGCAATGTATATTCGCAATATTACTGAACTAAAGATTACCCAACATCAAATCCATAAATTAAATGAAGAATTGGAAGATCGCGTTTTTCGCCGGACTATGGCTTTAAAAGAATATGCCAAACGACTTGAATTTACAGAAAAATTAAACATTGCTCTCAGACAAGCCAAAAACAACCTGGAAGTAATAAAACTTCTGGGTGAACAATTTCAGAATACTTTTATCGGAGATGCAGTAGGTGTTTATAAGGTTAATGACCAACACCTCGAATTATCGATAAATCTTTCTCC
>DAOUGX010000051.1:0-2572 GCA_034428855.1 Anaerolineaceae bacterium
TTCGTAATATCCTTTTTCATCAATATATCCATGTACCCAATTACCAGATCCACATTTTGGACAACAACGATCACCAGTTAATTTCTCAAAGTAATTTTCACATGTACAACATTGCATAACAGGTTGCCAATTTGCTGAATGGCAAAGTGGTTGCAGTCAACTCGGTAGGATTGGGCAACTTTCAAATTCCCCTCGACACCCACCATGCACAGTCTGAAGTAATTGTATCGATACGACCAGAAGATATTTCCATTTCCAGTGCTCCTTTTCCGGGTGGTGTTGAATTCATCGCGTACTCGGTTCTGCCAGCCGGGGCTGACACAACCATTGTTGCCAAATCCGGTGACATTGAACTGACCATTCGTGTTCCTGGAATCAGCAAAGTAAAGCTGGATGAAAAAATCTGGCTCAATTTTAACCCGGAGATGATCAACCTGTATAACAAAGAAACATCCGATTTGATCGTTTAACAATTTCTGACCGATTGAAATAATCAATCTATCGAGTAGCTACCTATCCAATCCCAAACCCAAGGAGGAAAATGTACCCATCAAAAGAAAACTGTCTGTTTTGTCGTCACTTAATTTCTCAAAAATCCTGAAGGAGGAAAACATGAAACATTTGGTAAAAATAATATCGTTTTTGTTACTCGCTAGCCTTGTCGTTGCATGTGGATCCACGCCAACTGTAGACCAGGCCCCAGCTACCGAACCCCCCGCAACCAGCGAACAGGCAACTGAACCGCCTGCCGTTGAAGAACCTGCCGCTGAACCAGAAGCACCCGCCGAACCCGTTTTGAGTGCTAATGAACAATGGGCAAAAGATAACGAAGTTGGCCCGTATCAACCTGCTGTTGACGATTGGGACGCCATTGAAGCTGCCGCCAAAGCAGAGGGAAAACTCATCATCTATTCAAATTCATCCCGTGTGGCAGATGCTTCCGCTTCATTTGCGGAACTATATCCCGAAATCACTGTTGAAGCCAATGACCTGGGAGGTGCTGAAGTTGTCATCAAAGTGCGGGAAGAACAGAAAGCTGGCGCCTATACCGGTGATCTCTGGCTCAACGCGCAAGGACCGGACATGGTAGGTGAATTCATCCCCAACCAATGGCTCTGGAAATTTGTTCCGAACGAATTACTCTCCGTGATCTCTGAAGAAGGACAGAATCCCGTTGTCACCACCAGCACCGAAATCTTTGGGTGGGTCTACAATACCGAACTGAATGAAACCTGCCCCATCACTAACTGGTGGCAAATTACCGACCCTGAATGGAATGGCAAGATTTTCATCAAAGACCCCATCAATAGCGCTGAAGATCTGGGCATGTTAATGAGCTTTGCCCAGCATGCAGATGAAGTTGCCGCTGCTTATAAAGATTTGTATGGAACCGATTGGGATACAGATCCGCAATTTGGATCCGATACCCCCGACGCTGGATATTTATGGATCAAGAAATTTACACAGAACAAACCGGTTGGCGAACCGGGCAGTGATGAGGTTTGGGAAGCCATGGCGACCCCCGGCATGACGGATAATATGCTGGGCTGGATGCCGCTCTCGAAATACCGCAACGTTCTCTCCGGAAAAGCAGTATTTACACCCTGTGTTGGTCTGGAACCGGTGGTTGGCATTCAAAAAAGGAATTATGCTGCTGTGATCAACATGGCTCCGCATCCCAATGCCGCCAAATTATTCATCAAATTTGTTTTAAGCGCTGAGGGATTTCAACCCTGGAACCAGGTGGGACAATATTCACCTCGCACCGATGTAGAACCGATTGAAGCCGCCGTACCGTTTAAAGATTTGAATGTCTGGAACTTTGACAATGCTTATGTCTATAAAAACATTCTGGACTTCCGTGATTTTTATGCGGTTAACCTTTTACTCAATCAATAAAACATAAGAACCTTTCGCTGTGGAGCGTGGGGAAAAGAGACCAGTAACCAGGTCGCTTTCCCCCGCTCCTGCAGACAACTCACCATTATAATTAGCGCTGTGATTTTTCAGATCGATCATAAAATTGTGGCTCTTGATCAAGGATATTATTGATGATACATGGAATCTTTTTCGACGCAGCAGGAATACTCTATCTCCGAACCGAACCAACCGCTAAATTTGCTGTCAGTCTTCTTCAACAAAGTGGATATAACCAAGAATTATCAAGTCAGGATCAGGAGCGTCTGGAAGCACTTCGCCTGGAAGCCAACCAGGGAATCGCGGGATACACCGCCTATTGGGACCACTTCCTGCTGCTCCATGGCGTCACAGACGCCAGGCAACGTGTGCAAATAACCAATCGCATTATCGATTATTCGAATGATGTTCAGCCTGCCCCGGATGGCAGAAAAACCCTTTCCAAACTGAAACAGCGCGGATATACACTTGGCATCATTACCGATACCATGTATCCACTGGAATGGAAGAAACGCAGACTGGTAAAAGCCAAGGTCGCTGAATTCATTGATGTGATTGCCTGTTCCACCGACCTGGGATTGCACAAGCCAGACCCCAGAATATACCAATATGCCATTCAGCAAATGAATTTTTCCCCGCAACAAACCGCGTTTAT
>DAOUGX010000052.1:0-2645 GCA_034428855.1 Anaerolineaceae bacterium
ATTCGGTACCAGTGCGGTGCTGGATGCCTTCACAGCTGGAAATGTGGTTCCCGAGTTGATTTACACCATGCTTTCTGGTGGCGCATTGGGATTCGCTTTTATTCCTGTGTATAAAGAACGACTGGAGAAAGTGGGAAATGCCAGTGATTTGTTCAGTAAAGTGGTGAATTGGATTTTTCTGATTACCTTACTCTTTTCCTTGCTGGCTTTCATTTTTGCACCATTTTTAGTAACTTCCAATTGGGGGGTTGGGGCTTTATATCCAGCTGATGTGCAGGAACTCACAATTGGATTAATGCGAGTATTATTGCTTTCTACCATCATTTTTTCCATCTCGAGTATTCTAACTTCCACATTGTACGCGCATGAACAATTTATCATCCCAGCTTTGTTACCATCTTTATATAGTGCAGGAATCATTTTTGGTGCCCTTGTCCTTGCACCAACCTGGGGCATATTTGGTATTGCCTGGGGTGCGGTTATAGGCTCGCTCCTGCATCTGTTAATTCAGGTGCCCGGTATTATTCATTACAAAATTTCCTGGCGACCCTGGTTTTCATTTGATCCATTTGTGCGTAGAGTTGCTATCTTGATGTTGCCACGTATCATCGATCTTTTAATGGCGCGCGCCAGTATCAACTGGTTGAACGCCACCCTCAGTTCTCGGTTGGGCGAAGGGCGATTGGCCGCGCTGGATTACGCATTCCGCTTAATGAACATGCCATGGACTTTGATTGGTACCGCCATCGGTATCGCCGTTTTTCCCACCATGGCAGCCCTGGCAGCTCAAAAAGATGTAGATGCTCAGCGTAAGGCATTCAGTGGATCTTTAAGGGCTATTCTGACCCTGGCAATCCCAGCAGCAGCAGCCCTGATTCTGTTTGGGGAACCCATCATCCGGGTATTATTTGAAGGTGGAGAATTTACCGCAGAAAGCACTCAGCTGGTCTATTATGCATTGCGTTTTTACACATTGGCATTAATCAGCCAATCCATGCTGGAAGTGGTGGTGAGAGCTTTTTCTGCCCAGCAGGATACTTATACGCCTCTATACGTTTCCATTTTCTCAACCATGATCAATATTGGTCTGGCGATCTGGTTAACACGACCGATTGAGGAGGGTGGCTTATCTCATGCAGGCCCTGCTTTTGCGAATGGATTGGCGGTATTGCTGGAAGCATCGATCGGCATGTTGATCTTATCGATCCGGTGGAAAGGTGTGGATTTGAAGCGCATTCTGCTTGATCTGGGGAAAGCTCTGGTCGCCACCGGTGTGATGGCTGTTGTCGTTTTTGGATTGGAAAGAGTTTTGCCCAGCTCAGATCTGATTCAACTGGCAGTGGGTGGCAGTGTTGGATTGCTGATATATTTTGTAGTCGTCTATTTTCTGGGGGTCAAAGATGTGATCAATATACCTTTAGCAATGCTTCGAAGGAAAACAAAATCCTGACCCAGGACCCAGATTAGGACAACATTTTTAAAAAAGCCTGAAGTAGTATTTTTCAGGATGAATCGTGTATCACCAGATCTTCAATTTCAGTCGTAAACCTGATACAACCTTGTTCATTCTCTTGATAATTAGATAAATAAGACTAAAATAGTATTAAATATTGTGAATATTATCACAAATTAATCGATTCAGGAGGTGAAAAATGACCCAAAAAGGTAACCAACCACATGTTGTTATCGTTGGAGCTGGATTTGGAGGATTGCGTGCTGCCCGGGCATTGGCTAATAAGCCTGTACGGGTGACACTTATTGATCGCAATAATTATCACCTTTTTCAACCGTTGTTATATCAAGTCGCAACTGCTGGTCTTTCTGCAGGTGATATTGCCTATCCGATCAGAGGAATCCTGCGAAGGCAAAAGAACCATACATTTCTGATGGGCGAGGTGAACTCAATCGACCGGGAAAAGAAACAGATCAAAATCCAAAATGACATACTCTCTTATGATTATTTGATCCTGGCAGTTGGAAGTGAAACAAATTTCTTTAATAATTCTTCTTTACAACAAAACAGTATTGGATTGAAAGATTTACAGGATGCTCAAATTATTCGAAACCATATCTTGACCCAATTTGAAAAAGCGATACTGGAAAAAGATGAGGATCGTAAAAAAGCTTTGCTGACTTTTGTGATTGCAGGGGGAGGACCAACCGGTGTGGAACTGGCCGGAGCGATCGCAGAATTGGTGCGTATTTTACATTTGGATTATCCAACCATTAAGCCGACTGACACACAGGTGATTCTTCTGGAAGCAATTGACCGGTTGCTGGCGCACCTGGACCCCGTCTCATCCGAAGCCACATTAACCGCCCTGGCCAAAAAAGGTGTCCAGGTCAGGTTGAATACAATTGTAGATAGTTTTGATGGTCACATCATTCGATTGAATCATAATGACATACTTCGCAGTAAAACACTTATTTGGGCTGCTGGTGTTAAAGCAGCATCACTCCTGCAATCTTTTGCACAGGAAAAACTACCTCAATCGCGTATTCGGGTATTACCGACTCTTCAAATTCCTGAAGATGGATCCATATTTCTCATTGGAGATGCTGCTTATTTTCCAGACGAAACAGGTAAACCATTACCGATGGTAGCACCAGTTGCCATGCAACAGGCAGAGCATGCAATTTCAAAT
>DAOUGX010000053.1:0-1551 GCA_034428855.1 Anaerolineaceae bacterium
AGGTGGGCAGGTGAAAGCTGAAAAAGTTATATTGTCAAAACCTGTAATGGATAGATTCTCAGGTACAGAAATGCCCTGCTGGTGACAGGCATGAACTAAACCGATTGCGATCGTATCATTAAAACACATTATGGCAGTAGGTTGATCAGGTAAATTTAAAAAGTATATTAAACTTGAAAAGCCAAGATTTGGTTCACTTCCCTGAACTTCATACATAAAATCTGGTTGGACTTCCAGACCAGCTGTTTGCATTTCCTGTTTGAAACCATTTAAACGATCTAGGGTTGTTCTTCCGGATTTTGAATTGCCCAGATAAGCTATTTTTGTGTGGCCCAGGTCCAAAAGATGACGTGTCAATTGCCGGCTTCCATCCACATCATCATGATAAATGGAGTAATTAAAATTTTCATTGGCTTTGTAATTCACAACCACCACTGGAAATCCATTGGCCAATAGTTGCCTGCCCTTATCTGCGCTGAAAGAAGAAGAACAGATAATGACACCATCTGTGCGTTGCTCCATCATCGTTTGAACAATATTTTGTTCTCGGATCGGATCATACTGAGAAGCGGCAATAAAGAGACTATAACCCGCTTGTTGAGCCGCATCTTCGATGCCGAATAATATTTCACTGAAAAAAGGATCATCAATGCTATTTACAATTACACCGATTACTTTAGTTTGGTTGGTTTTTAGACTACGCGCCGCTGCACTGGGTTGGTAACCCAATTCTTTAGCCACTTTGCGAATTTTAGCGGTCGTAGATTCAGAAATCAAAGAGTTACCGCCCAAAGCTCGCGAGACCGTGGAATGGGAGACACCTGTAATTTTGGCGATATCTTTGATTGTCACAGACATGGGAAGATCCTTTTGCACACGTGTGCACTCAATGAATATAGTTTACACAATTTTGAAACAATTGTCAATCATTAATGCAAGATTACTTGCAAAAAAATTATAAATGTTATATTATATTCATAATGCAAGTAAAATTTCATTATTATAAATTCTGCAAGTTTTATATTAATTACCTCAGGAGTAAACATGAACCAGGATATCGAAGCCATTTTATTGGATGTTGGCAATACTTTGCGCATTGTTTTGAAAGATGAAGAATTTTCCAATGCAGCAAAACAAGAGATGCTCAATCTTCTAGAAGTAAAAGAAGATCCAGAAGACTTTTTTGAAAAATTGGAAATTCGATGGAAGGCTCATCGAAAACGATGTAAACAAACCTTGATTGAAGCATCGGAAAAAGAACTTTGGACGGTTCACATGCTTCCGGATTACCCAAAAGATAAAATTGAGCCTCTGGCTGGTAAGCTAACCCGTTTATGGAGAGATAAAGATGGACGCAGGGTTCCTCGAGAGGATGCCAAAGATACCATTATTGAATTGGATCGTCGTGGTTACAAATTAGGCATCATCGCTAATACCATCACAGAAACAGAAATTCCGGATTGGATGGAAGCTGACCAGGTGACTGATTACTTTGGATCAGTCATTCTCTCATCAAAAGTTGGATACCGAAAACCAAACCCGGAAATCTAT
>DAOUGX010000054.1:0-2049 GCA_034428855.1 Anaerolineaceae bacterium
CCACATTTGCTGTGCCCCCGGAGGGACTCGAACCCCCAACCAACTGATTCGAAGTCAGGCACTCTATCCATTGAGCTACGAGGGCATTGGTATGCCGATTATACCGCAATGCCCTGTTTCATGCAATTAATCGAAACTGCGCACGGAATTGAGCGCAGTTTCTTTAGTTGTCACGGAAAGGGGGATGCTCCGGGACTGAGATATTAAATTAAATACCGAAAACCTTACCCTTGTTCTCCTGAGCTGAAAATGTAGGAAAAACTGACCCCGACGATGTGCGTTTCAGCTTACCTATATAGTAGCGATTCTTCCTGGCGTTGTCAACCTGAAATCCTCCAGTTTTCTCCTTTCTAATTTTCCCAAGAGGTTTCTTATTGACTTTTAACCTGAATCATGCATTAATAATAGTGTACAAAGTATCCATTTATTTTCTTCATATCCATATGATTTTTATTCCTCTCTCATCGTTTCAAGGGGGGTTTTTCTGCGCATGAGGATAATAATCTTCGGATGAAATTCCCCACTTTATTGTTAAGTTTTCCAAATTAATCACATCGCCCCAGATCTCATTCATCATCCCGACTGTCAATGACTCCCTGAGATCATCTAAGCCTGTCTTGAAATATGAAGGAGGTGTTTCTTCTATTCTTGATTTGCCGTATGTTTGATTGTCACAAATTATTTTTGTTTATTTTATTTTGGAGGGATGTAATGAAAAAAATAGTTTATTCATTGTTTGCCATCAGTCTGATTCTTGCAATGGCACTGCCATTGCCACTTTCCACTGTGTTGGCGGCTACGCCGATTACCTTTACAATTCTGCATACCAATGACTTTCATGGCAATTTGGAGCTTGCTGGCTCCAATCCGGGTGCAGCGCGGGTAGCAGATGTTATTAATGATGTTCGCACCGCTGTAGGAGCCAGTGATGTGTTGGTTATGGATGCTGGTGACATCATGCAAGGATCATTACTTTCAAATATTCAGCAAGGTCTTCCAACCATCGATTATTACAAACAAATAGGATATAACGTGGCTACCTTTGGTAATCACGAGTTCGATTGGGGACAATCAGTGCTGGCAAAACGGGCTTCACAAGCTGCGAATGATGCCCTTCTCGGATCCGCATTTCCATTTGTTGCGGCTAATATCACAGCAAAAGTGGATGGATCCTGTGCAGGTTGGGAGAAGGCAGTTCTGGTGGGTGAAGATCCAGCTGATACCTATACGATTGAACCATACACAATCATTGATTTAGCTACCGCTGAAGGCAATGTGCAGGTAGGTGTCATTGGTGTGGGTTCCATCGAGACACCCTATATCACAATTGCAGAAGCCACAGATGGATTATGTTTCAAAGATCCTGCGACATCCATCATTCATTATTATGATGAAATGAAGACAGCAGGGGCTGATGTGATGGTAGTCCTGAGTCACAACGGTTGGACGGATGGTGGTTATGGATATGGATTCACGGTTTATGGTGACCAGACACTGGCAAAAATGCTCAACGATGCAGGTAAACCAGTTAATCTGATCATCGGAGGTCATAGCCACACAGATGTAACAACTGCTGTAGTGGTTGGTTCAACTACTGTTGTTCAGGCACACTATGCTGGTCGAAAAGTTGGGCGAGCAGATATTACTTATAATCCCGATACTGGCGCAGTCGGTATCGCCTGGTCTCGATTAGTGGTATCGACAACCGGAGACAAAGACCCGACAATTGATGCATTAATTTCTTCATATGCGAATGATCCAGACTATGTGGCATTGATAAATGAACCGGTAGGATACGCACAAACAGACCTGCTTAGAAATTACAATGGGGATGGTATGATGGGCAGCTTTGTTCAGGATGCTGTTTACTACCAGCTTAACACGGATAATATTGATGAAAACGATGTTGATTTCGTCTTTAACAATCCTGGTGGTATTCGCATCGATTGGTGTGATAAAGAAGACCCGCTCAATCCTGGTACTTATATCTGGAGCAGTACAGCAGCAGATTGCCAACCGGGTGTCTGGTCACATGACCCGATGATGCTT
>DAOUGX010000055.1:0-2996 GCA_034428855.1 Anaerolineaceae bacterium
AACCACATCGACCAGTGTTCATCTATTTGTTCCAGCAAAATTATTTCAACATATAGTTTCTTTGAATCCATCAGATCTCACTTTCTATGCGTGAGTATATCCGTCCGGACAAAAACTGACATCTGCCAAATGGGTTAATCAGGGGTTTATTTTTGGATTAGAAAGGTTTAGTTTATATCAACCCGATATCTTTTGCCCTGGCGATGGCTTCGGTGCGGTTGGCAACATCCAATTTACGATAAATGGCAGCCGTATGCGCTTTAACGGTTCCAGCAGAAATAAATAGCTTTTTACCAATTTCCTGGTTGGACAATCCAGCGGCCATCCACCGTAATATATCCATCTCCCGATTGGTGAGCACACTCTCCACTAGATTTTTTGGATGATTTTTATAAATCGCAGAAAGAATATCGCTGACCCCATTCATCTCCTGACATTTTTCCAGAGCAGGCAAGATCCATAGTCCATTTTCCACAAATATTTGACGAAATCCCCGAACGAGCCCAATCTGTAATGCCTCCCGCATAGGTACAATCGCTTTTTCCAGAGGGGAAGTAGCGCAAGTTTGCAACACCAGGGCTTGCACAAGCATGGCAATTCGATTTTTATTTCGACAAACAGATACCAAATGAGACAATACATCAAAGGCAGCTTGTTTTTGACCAATCGATATCAAAGACCTGGCTAACGCGACAGAAAGCAACTCCTCACTTTCATTCAAGCGATGTGATGGAGTAGGTAACTCTACTAACATTTTTGATACCCACTTTTCGAGTAGAGAGCGCGAATCGGTTGCAACCCAGAGGTTTACTTTCATTAATTCCAGAGAACTCCTCAGGGAGGAAACCACCGGTGCTCTTTCAATCCAGTGTAACGCTTCTTCCAGAGCTTGATAGGATTCATTAACCATTTGAATAGCATAAAAGTAGCGTGCTTTTATCAGCCAGGCGTAAGTAGCATGATTAGGATTTTCCCATTGTAAGTTATGCTCAATAGCTCTATTAATCAAAATTCTGGCTTCGTCAAATTTACGTTGTTCAATTAGAATATTTGCTAAAAAAGATTCCAATCTTCCAACAAATCCAGGTCCGTTCGAATACTGATAAACTCGTTCCAGGACTTTCCGAAAGATTTCTTCTGCCTGAATTAATTCACCTTTTTGGCGTAAGATCTCACCCAGATCGACACACCCGGAAACGATCGTAAACAAATTATCCAGGGTATAGCCAATTTCAACAACCTCCCTGAAACAAAATTCCGCTTTTTCCAGATTTCCGAGGATTCTCCATCCATAACCAACTGCCCAGCGGTGAACACTCCGCGCAAATGGATAATCGATTGGGACAATATCATCAGGCAAATCAGTTAAAGCAATAGCAGTCTGAATATTACCACCAATTATAGCCAACAGACTCCTGACAGCTCTGACCTCCACATTCATTCGCCTTCGGTTCTCGATGGAAGTCTCAGATTCCAAGAGCTTTGTTTCGGCACGTTGCAGCTTCGCTTCTGCTTCTTCTGCTTTGGATGCAAACCCCAATGCCCAGGCCTGATATACATTCAATCCAGGGCGTTGAGCGGCGAGATCCTCCGGTAACAAACGAATCCAGGACAATAACTGATGCAATCGCCCACGTGAGAAAAGCTCGATGGTTTTCTGTTCAACAATTTCTGATGCTCGGGTTATATTTTCTGCAAGGATAAAATGCTGAACAGCTTCTTCAAAAAATTGGTTTTCATAAAACCATATGCCCGCCTTTTCATGCAATGCAGTCCGAAAGCCTGCTTCTTTTTTTTCTAATTGTGTCAAACGTACTTTCAACAGGTCTGCAAATAAATGATGGTAGCGAAACCAGACCCCTTGCTCATCCAGAGGTATCAGGAAACAATTGTTTCTTTCCAGCAATGACAAAATCTCTGAACTGTTTGATTGTTGGGTCACCATTTCACACAGTGATGGATTGAATCGTTCCAATATGGAGGTTTTTAATAAAAATGTTTGGATTTCAACACTTTGCAGCTGGAATGCTTCTTCAGCTAAAAAATCCATAATATAACGGTGTTGACCGGACAATGATTTTAAAATCTCATGTATATCTTGTTTTCCATAAGCAGACAGCAACAACATCCGGAGTCCTGCTATCCATCCCTCGGTCCTTGATTCCAGAAACGCCAGCTCCTGTTCGCTTAAATCTGCATGGGATGTTTTGGCTATCAAATTTCTGATCTCTTCTTGTGAAAAACGTAAATCATGCAATCGTAATTCCACCAGTTGACCTCGAGCCCGGTAACGATGAATAGGAAGTGGTGGATCTGAACGAGACGATAGAATTAGATGTATCTGAGGGGGAAGATGATCGATCAGATAAGCTAAACCAGAAAATAAATCTGCATTTTGAATAGCGTGCACATCATCCAGAATGATCACTAAAGAGTTTTCAATGCGACTGAGCGGATTAATGAACATACCTGCGACATCCTGTATTCCAGGAAGGCTGGGAGAAGCAAATAAATCCTGTGTAAAATCTGATATTTCTGGAAGATATTTTTTTATTGCAGCAGCGAGGTAGGAAAAAAACCTCACCGGATCATTATCCCCTGGCTCAACAGTTAACCAGGCGATCTGAATTTCTTCTTTTCTGGAAGAAACCCATTCACTCAATAATGATGTTTTTCCATATCCCGCAGGGGCACAAAGCAACACCAATGGTTTAGTAGATGAAAGACCTTCATTGATCCTCTCAATTAATTTAAAACGATTAATACGATCACGTGTTAATGGTGGGGTAAATAGTTTCGTTTCCAGAATTGGGAAGTTCAAGGGTGAATCCTGTTAATTGAATTTGATGGGATAGGAAATTACTACTGCTTGCATAATTTTATAATTAAATGAAAAAACTGGTGACAATTCAAACGGATTTATTTGGCCAACTACTTACATGTGCTGTCATTCCAGACAGTGAATTGCTACAATTACTTTGAATCATTAAACAGGA
>DAOUGX010000056.1:0-1880 GCA_034428855.1 Anaerolineaceae bacterium
ATAGAAGAATGCTTCCTTCCCCTCGAGCCCATCGACCAGGCCTGGAAAAATCTTTCTCTCGACCCTACGATCCTATTGGACCGGATCTCGATCCGATGTGGTGATGAAGACGACATTGTCATTACGCTCGATTCGGATATGGATTCCATGCCTGAAATCGAACTGGACCTTCCTTACTCGATCCTGCATCACAGCACCGCAGGAAACCTGGTTCTGGCAGGTAGTCCCCTCACCCAGATGGTGGTCACCGGGCAATATTTCCAGGTATCAGTCAATTCATTTTTTCAGATCAACACTGCGGTTGCCGCCCGGATAGTGGATTATGTCCTGGGGTTACTCCCGGAAGGTGAAATTGATACCCTTCTCGATTTATATTGTGGAGTGGGGTTGTTTAGCAAGTTTGTGGCACCCAAAGTCAATAACTTGATCGGGATCGAACTGTCCGAGTCTGCTTGCGAGGATTACGCCGCTAACCTGGTAGACTTCAACAATGTCTCGTTATACCAGGGCGCCGCGGAAGAGGTACTTCCCTTCCTGGATATTCATCCCCAGGTGGTAATTGCGGATCCGCCCCGGGCAGGACTGGCAGATGCCGCCTTGACCGCATTGTTGAAGATGAGACCGGAGAAATTGATTTACGTTTCCTGTGATCCTTCCACCCTGGCCCAGGACCTCGCCCGGCTGGTTGACAACGGTTATGCGTTGGATCTGGTCCAGCCTTTTGATCTATTTCCCCAAACCTTTCATGTGGAATGTGTGGTCATGCTCTCGGATATGAAATTGTAGCGAAATGAGTTGATTGAAACCTTTAACTAACAAGGATTTGGAATGGACAAGCAACCAGCGCCCAAAATAGATTTTGGGCGCTGACATTTGCACAGCAAAGAAAATCTTTCGTCAACTATTCTCTGTACATGGGCTTTTTATTCCGCGAGCGATTTTTCCGATAAACCTCTGATCAGGACGAAAAACCCAACAAAGAACTCAAAGGGAATATATGGCGCGTAGATGACGAAGGGCACATCGAAGCCAAACGCACTTAATGTCGAACCGATCATCACAGGAAGTGTCGTAACCAGCCCATAGATCGTTAACCAGGTTGGCAGCGCTTTGCTTTTGACTAACAAATAGTAGAGAAGGATTGCACCGATACCAAATGGCAGCATGGCCATACCGTATGAGAAATCCTGCACACGAAGTAGTACTTGTCCAGCCACTTCAAGGGATTTATCGATGTTTGTCGAGTAGATCTGACTGATCTGAATCAAGGCGAATGCGGCCACTTTGCTCATTACCATCATACAGGCTTCTAACAGGTAAAACAGCATCCCTGTTTTAGCGCATACCGGGTTAATCTTCTTTAGTAAATGGTAGAAGAGTACACCCAGCCAAATGATCCCCATTGCAGTTACAATATCCAAAAACACGGAAAAGTTCGCGACAAATTGGTGATGTGTAATATTGAGCATGGTCTTCCCAATATTGTTTTCATCAACCAGGGGATTGAATAAAACAGCTCCACTGATGAGGGGGGCAAAAGCCTGAAGCAGCAAGGCTAATCCCAATGCAACTGTAAATCTATTTCTGATCGCTTTCATTTTTCTCCAAATTTCTTTTTAGGACTTGCTTTATTTACAAAGTTAATTACACTATACAGTGTAATATATAAAATGTCAATAATATATTATACTGATAAGTGTAATATAAATTGGAGTTAAGACTATGACAATTGACAAAAAGCCCCGAAAAAAAAGAGACACATCGTCGAAACATACGGCCATTCTGGAAGGGGCAATTCAAGTATTCATCGAAAATGGGTTTGAATCCTCCAGCATGGATACGATTGCGGAAGTAGCCGGGGTATCCAAACGTACCATCTA
>DAOUGX010000057.1:0-4256 GCA_034428855.1 Anaerolineaceae bacterium
AGAGTAGCATGTGTAACCGGGGCTGCCCAGGGGATCGGGCAGGAGATCTGTGCCCGTCTGGCAGAGGAAGGCGCGCAGGTGGCTGTCATGGATATTCGTGATACCGCCAGTACGGTCGAGCGTTGCACCCAGTTCGGTGTGGAATCGCAGGGATTCCTGCTGGATGTACGTGATAAGCAGCAGATTCAAGCCGTGGTGGAGGAAATCGTTCTTCGCTGGGGGCGGATCGATATCTGGGTTAATAATGCCGGAATCTTTGATAACACCGCCACGGTGGATGTCAGTGAAGAATTGTGGGACCGGGTCAGCGACATCAATTACAAATCCATGTTCCTGTGTGCGCAGGCAGTCATCCCGATCATGGAAAAAAATCAATGGGGGCGTTTCGTCAACCTCTCCTCGATGGCAGGCAAGATGGCCTATTCTGAGGAGATCGCATACTGTTCCACCAAGGCAGCTGTGTTGGGTCTGACACGTGCCCTGGCGGTGGAGCTAGGTCCTAAGGGGATTACAGCCAATGCCATTTGCCCGGGGCCGATCGAAACCGAAATGTTACGCAACACCTACCAGCACCTGGCGGATATCAATGGAGTAACCCTGGCAGAGTGGTGTGACAGCATCCTCAGGACCATCCCGGTTCAGCGGTTTGGCAAACCGGCGGATGTGGCTGCGCTGGTGGCGTTTTTGGCATCCGAAGAAGCGGGATTTATCAATGGGCAGGCGATTAATATCGATGGCGGGCTGGTGTTTTATTGAGATAAAACTTGCTGCGAGAATGTACTGGAATGGTCGTCAACGAATGAACGAATACCTATTGGAAATAGTTTAATCGCTCTTTATACAGATTCATATTAATGATTAGTGCTCAATCGTGTACAATAAAAGAAATGATTAATTAAGGAGAGATATTATGCTGGTTGGTGAAAGAATGACGAGTCCGGTATTATTTGTTACACCCGATATGCCCGTGCAGGATGCCCTGGCGCAAATGCGCAAGGAACGTGTTAGCCGCTATCCGGTGATGAAGAAAGGCAAACTGGTGGGGATCGTCTCGGAAGATGATTTGTTGAACGCATCCCCTTCGGATGTGACTTCATTATCCGTCTGGGAAATCAATTACCTGTTGAGTAAAATCACCGTGGAACGTGTGATGACCAAAGAAGTTGTGACCGTCACAGAAGATACTCCGTTAGAGGAAGCAGCCCGATTGATGGCTGATAACCGCATTGGGGGAATTCCGGTGCTGCGCGGGGAGGAAGTGGTCGGTATCATCACACAAACCGATATCTTCCGAATTTTCCTGAACATGCTGGGTGGCCGCCAACCCGGTTGGCGCGTGGTGGTGATGGTCAAAAATGAGCCTGGCCTGCTACATAAACTCACCCAGGCGATTGATGAAGTGGGCGGGAATATCATCGCCTTGACCACCTATGTCGATCCAAAAATCGTTGGTGGAGAAGTCACCTTGAAGGTGGATCAGATCGATGAACAAGCCTTAAGGAAAGCACTACTGCCTTTTGTGAGTGAGATGAAGGATTTTCGGGAGATCAAAGTGGGGTAGGGATTAGCTCATAGCTCATAGCTGATAGCTTTTTTAGAAAATTCTCAATTTGGTGTGATTGAATTTACGAAGTGGCTGGCTGATAAGAGCCAGTCACTTTTATAATTTATTATTCGGTGCATTGCACTTAAAGAGTGATCTATACCTTTCGAGGTGGAAGAAGTGATCCATTTACAAAGTATGAGGAGTGCATTGCACCTTCAGTTGCGAATAACATTAGGTGCGACGCACTTTTGAATTCTAGATTCTCGATCTCTTAACTTCAATCCTGATCAACTTCTTATCCCTAAGTGCAACGCACCAAAATTTACAAGAAAAGTAGGGTGCGTTCATAACGCACCATATGATAATAATAAATAATAATTGGAAAGAAATTACCCTTATTTCCTAATTATGGTTTAATAGGTATATCTGTATTGATTACATCCATTTAGGAGTCCCCTATGACCAAACCCATTCACGCAATTCTTATCGGTGCCGGGAACCGCGGTGCCCAGTGTTATGCACCCCATGCGCTCTCTCATCCAGGGGAATTGAAATTTGTAACCTAGGTTTAGTTGATAAAACCTCCAAAATTTATACTTGCAAGAAAATATGTTGTTTCTGATAACTATTTCTCGGAAACAATCAAGATAATCGTTGTTCCTCAAAATTTAAATCAGGAATTTCTAGATATTAAGCTTGTAGTTTGTTGAGGATTTAGGTAGAGGATAAATGATTGACAATAAACTAATAAATTTTTTGAGTAAAAACTGATCTATTTTAAATAGGTCAGTTTTTACAAATAAATATTTTAAGTTTACCAATTTTGAATGGTGGCTTCTTCATAAATATAGATTGTTGAATTTGGTCCCACAAATTCATGATTCCCTTTACTTGAACTATATAAAACGAAAGTTTCTGGATAACACGAATAGTCGTCAAATCTAATAAAATCAGAGTCTTGATAGTAAGTACCACTATTCCCTTGATTAGTTTTCTGATTCCAATAACTATAGGTGAGATCTTGACACATTTGTTCAACAGTCCAATAAGAAATACCAACCCAATTTATACTTGAGTTAGCTGTACTTCGTGCTGTAGCTTGCCAAGTTCGTGTATATGTTGATACTGTTTTTAACGCAGTAACAGATACGCCATCAACATTCCCTGGAGTTGACTCATACGCATAACCAGCATAGGTCAAATTATAATCAACCAATAAAAAAGCAACTATAAACAAGAAAAATAATAATATTTTTTTTATTCCAATCATCTTAATCTCCTCTAGTTGAAGCTTTGTAGAACTTCATCGGTAATCTGATCTTCGGTCAATACTTTCAATTCCCTCTTGTCCATCATAAAATTACTTCCATCAGCCAGATTTACCCATCCTTCATCGTATAGCAATTGCCCGGTGTTCCAATCGTAGTATAAAGTACCTGTGTAACTGACGATAGGGGAAGAAAAATCTTCATCTTCAATGGGTTCGTGAAAGATATCTACGGTTGCGATGGTTACCAGTTCTTCGCCATCACGGTTTTCAAAATTTATTGTCAGATTTGCTTCATCACCAAATGAGATGATCCGGTCGATTGTCTGCATGCTCATTGTCCAGTCCATTGTGGCTGTTTCGATTAACTCGGGTTGACTGGCTGGGTAAATTGATCCGTCACTCAACAGGTTAAGCGAAATGAAGGTGCCGTCCAGCATTTGTTTTTTGGAATACATGGCAGCCATTTTTTTCTCTTCGGTAATGAAATACCAGTTATCCAGCATATAACTGTTAGCAATTACCTGTCCGGTTTCGGGGACAACCACGGATTCATCCGGATTAACCATGTCGTATACAAAAATTTGAATATGCAGCCACCCCGGTTGCATGAATGTCTCCTGTGCCATGCGGCTGAGTTCCTCCCGAATTGTAAGAAGGTCGGTTGGATAAAGCGGTTGAGTGGGCTCAGTGGTTTGTACCGGTTCATTTGGCACATCAAGAGTGTCTTCTATGAGATTTATGTTTTCTGTGCTAAGGTTTATTCTTTGAGTAGGGACTATATTTACCATTTCAGCTTTTGCCTGGTTCATGGAATAATGTAGCAGAATGCTCAAAATTAAAATGAGCCCTAAAAATAACGAAACGATCATAGATTTGTTTTGATTTTTCCACATAATAACCTCCTTTATAGGGAAACATCAACATTGTTAAACGAACTCTGCATATAACAACACTTTAGCAAAAAAGATTATGAAAGAATTAATCAGTTAAAATAATCAAGTTATTCTCGAAATTTGTTAAGGTTTGTAATTTTACAGAAAATATCTTTCACTATTCTAAAGACAAAAGTTCACAATCTGTTTTGTGTAAATCTAGTATAGAAAAAAAAATTTTTTTTACAATGTCAATTAAGCCATTATTTAATTGCCAATAAAGGGATCAATGATTACCTACTTGGCAACTATAAATTACCTATTTAATCAGACCTAGCTGAAAAGCTTTTGCAACTGCTTCTGTGCGGTTCTTTGCTTCAAGTTTATCCATGATTTTTCCTGTGTGGTAACGAATGGTTCGTTCTGACAGATTTAGTTGCCGAGCCATATATTTATTCTCAAACCCTTGACTTAGCATAGATAAAATTTCTATTTCCCTGTCATTCAAATCAGGTAGAGATTGAGAGTCTTTTTGATTGATGGAGTCAGCAACTATTTTCAGGATCTG
>DAOUGX010000058.1:0-2320 GCA_034428855.1 Anaerolineaceae bacterium
AAAACATGGGCTCAGGTTGCTGGATTGAAGGAAATTTCTATCCAATCAAGGAATATTATGGTTATTAAATTAATGGAATGTATTTTTTACAAGATATGATTTTGGAGATGAATTAATGGAAAATGATAAAGATAAAAAACAAAACTTTGCTTACACACACCCCATACTAACTTTTTTGTTGATCAACTTCGGTTGGACATGGGCTTTCTGGCTTGCCGCGATACCACTTGCTGGACAAGACCAAATACTACTTACAATGATGGTAATTGTAGGAGGATTTGGTCCCGCACTGGCGACAGTCATCACATCAGGATTACGTAGCGGTGAAAAATTTGACTATTCAGCCAGGCAGTTAATTTTTCTATTATTGATTGCAGGTGTGATTTTTGCATTGATCACGTCCGAAATGACTCTTACATTGCTTACAGGAGTCATCGCTGTATTCGCCAGTCTACTTGGTGGTTGGGTCTTTTCCAGCGCTTTATCGATTAATAAAGAAATAAAGGCAAGAATGGCTTCCATTTTTCCAGCTAAATTAACCTTTGGGTGGTTGATTACCGGTTTGCTCTTTTACCCTGTGATGATCTTTTTAGCCTGGGGTTTGTCTGGGATATTAAACATGGGTGTTGAATATCCGAGCACCTGGGGTCAGCCATTAACAGATTTATTACCTGCCTTTTTACTGACATTCTTTTTGACAGCGTTTACCCAGGGTGGAAATGAAGAACCAGGTTGGCGAGGGTTTTTACAACCAGAATTGGAAAAAAGAATCAGTCCTCTCGCTGCTGCTTTAATCGTTGCTGTTTTCTGGTCGTTGTGGCATTTACCACTCTAGCTGAATGGTTTTTATCCTGGCGATTTGATTGGTGGAATGGTTGGAGGATTTATTTTTCGAATTTTCTTGTCGATATTTTTAGCCTGGTTTTACAAGCGTTCTGGCGGAAGTTTATTTTTAATGATCTTCCTGCATACATGTTTCAATATCCTGGTCAACTATCTTCCGACGTCAGATCTGGGGATTGCTCTCCTTTGGTTGGTTGTTGTCGTGATCATCATCATTAAAGATAAAATGTGGAGAAAGTTGCCGGTTCTAAACTAATTATCTTAAGAATATTGAATTTTTCACATACACGAAGATCAGTTGTTTTGGTGATATAGATTTATACATATACCTGAAAATAGTGTGAAACGACCATCCATGTGTAATTGGATGGTCTTTTTGAATTGAGACAGGAACGAAATGTAAAAAAAAGTTGTAGTACAGAATGAAATTAGGGAGTGAATACTATTGGAGATGATTTACTGGTGACGGAAGGTAGGGTAATGCACAAACAATAGTGATGCATGAGAATTTTGAGAAAGTCGTTCAGGGATCGAACCCAGACTGCGTTTGAAGCGTTTTGGAGCTCCCATTTCTGTCACAATAACCAGTGCGTCGGATGTGATTTTGGTATTAATGGCACGAACGGTTTCACCTTCCAGAAGTTCGACCTTGTAGGGTAGATCAAGTCCACGCTGTCTCAAAGTTTCAGTCATGACATCAAGATGCGGTTTTCTCACCAGAACCAATAAAGGAACGTTAATTTCTTGAGTGATCATCAATGTAAGATCGAGCGTGTGAGCAGTTAAGTTGTTGGATAAAATTTCCTGGGGAATGGCAAGGATCACCTGGTCTATGGCATTGATCGATGTGGTGATACGACCGACCAGGACGGGTACAGTAGCATTCCACACGACTTCGTCCAGCACAGTTCCGAAAATACTCTGACGGACTGTTGGTTGACCGCGCCATCCCAGAATGATGGATGTGGCGTCTTTTTCTATTGCGGCACGTAGAATTCCACTCGCGAAAGAAGAATTCACTCGGCGGACGAGTTCCACCTGTGCATTGGGATTGGCAATTAGTCTGGGAACTCGCTCAAGAATTTGGCGTTGGTGATCCAACCCGATCACATGTCCGCGAAGTTCCTGAGCGACATTAAGAGCTAACAATGTACCACCTTTGTTGTGAGCTAACAGACTGGCAAGTGCGATCAGATTTTCCTGGGTTTCAGGATTGGCGACGGAGACCAGAACGCGGTCAAAAAGTTTACTATTATCTTTTTCAGTTTCAGCAGACCTAAGCCCTTTACCAAAATGCTGAACAATCAGTGGAGAGGAAATTGAAGTCAGGAGAATCATCATGATAGCTGCATTGAAAAGATTCTCCTCGAACAATCCGACCTGAAGACCCAACACCAGAGTTGGTATGGTGACTGCTGCCTGTGCCTGGGAAAGCCCCCAAACAGTCATCATTTCAGCCCGAGAGTATTTAAATATT
>DAOUGX010000059.1:0-1814 GCA_034428855.1 Anaerolineaceae bacterium
GTAGATTTTATTCTGGCTCAACGGGAAGGAGCATTTTCTGATGATCTTCCTGCTTCAGTTCACCAGGTAGAGCTGAATCAGAGGCATTTAAGATTTGGAAGAAGTGTATTAAGCTTACCAGCATTGGTCAAATATTTAAGAAAAGAAAAACCGGAAGTTCTTCTAACAGGATTGCATGCCAACATCATAGCACTATGGGCAAAAAAAATATCAAAAATGCCCATTCGATTTGTCATCACAGAACATAATAATTTATCAATTGCTCAAAAAACCAAAGCGCTCTGGTATCGTCTACCTTCATCTTTTTTCATTAAATCAAATTACCCGGATGCAGATTCCATTATTGCTGTATCCAATGGGGTAGCGCAAGATTTATGTAATTATGCGAATCTTCCAAATGAGAAAATTAAAGTTATTTACAATCCCATCATTACTTCAGATTTAAAATTAAAGTCAAATGAAAGTTTAGATCATCCATGGTTTCAAAAGGATCAACCACCGGTCATTCTGGCAATAGGAAGACTCACTCAACAAAAAGATTTTGCTATGTTGCTTAATGCATTTGAGTTGGTTCGTGAGCAAATGCCTGTTCGATTAATGATATTAGGTGAAGGACCGGAGAGGGAAACCCTTCTTTCGAGAATTAAAGATCTTAATCTTCAGGATGAGGTAATTCTCCCCGGTTTTATACATAACCCATATCCGATAATAAAAAAAGCGTCCGTGTTTGCCCTTTCCTCTCGATGGGAAGGCCTGCCTACAGTTCTGGTTGAAGCACTTTATTGTGGAACTCCCATTGTTTCAACGGATTGTCCTAGTGGTCCGAAAGAAATATTACAAAATGGAAAATTTGGCGAGCTTGTCCCAGTGGGGAATCACATCGCCTTTGCTGACGCGCTGTTAAAAATATTAAAGAATCCACCGTTGAATGCATCCAGTGACAGTTGGAAAATTTTCGAGACAGAATTTGTTCTGGATCAATACGAACAATTATTATTTGCGGAGCATTAATGATTAGAAAAATTGCTCAAATTTTAGTCATTATTTTTTTCTTCAGTATTCCGTGTGAAAATATTCTAACCATTGGTTCCATTGGATCACTTTCCAGGTTTATAGGTTTAGGCGCAGCAGCAGTTTGGTTTGTTTCAGTTTTAATCGAGAAACGAATCAGAAAATTCACACTCTTCTATTTAATGGTTTTTTTATTTTTCATTTTTAATCTAATGAGTATATTTTGGGCAGTTGATTATGACTTAACTTTAATTCGGGCAAAAACCTTTTTACAATTAGCTATTCAAATATGGATGATATGGGATCTAATCACAACTGAAAAAATTTTCCGTTTTTCACTATTTGCCTTTATTGTTGGAACTTATTTTGTAATAATCGATTCAATAAATAATTTCATTAAAGGTCAAATAATTTCAGAGTGGGATATTGGCAGATTTTCTGGTGGTGGCCAAAATGCTGTTGAACTGGCATTATTACTATCAATGTGTTTCCCGATAGCATGGTATCTGGCTATAACAGAAAAATCAACATCCTATCATAAAATCATCAAGGTCATTTGTTTTTCCTTTGTTCCAGCAGCATTATTTTCAATTATTCTAACAGCAAGTCGTACCGCCATTCTTTCGGTAATTCCAGGTTTCTTTTTCATTCTGAGTACGTTAAAAAATATAAAACCTGGATACAGATTCGCTATTTTTTCTCTTGCACTGGTGATAATTATCGTCGGACAGTCCATCATTCCTCAGGAGACATTACAAAGACTCTCCACTTTTGGAACATCCATATCAACCGGAGATTTAGGA
>DAOUGX010000060.1:0-4986 GCA_034428855.1 Anaerolineaceae bacterium
AGTCGTTATTCCATTTATACAGGATTACCTGGTGTTATCGGATGGAATTGGCATCAAAGACAACAAAGAGCCGTTGTTCCTTCCACCTGGATCACCGATCGTGTTGATGAAGTGAATAATTTTTATCAAACAACAGAATTGTCAGAAACAGAATCCTTCCTTGAAAAATATGGTATTCGATATATTATTGTTGGGCAATTAGAAAAGGCGAAATATTTGGGTGAAGGAATGGGTAAATTTCCACAACTGGATGGGAAACTTTGGAAATCGGTTTATTCGAATGGCAATACCACAATTTATGAGGTAATCAAAAATTATGATTAATCAATATATTTATCACATTATTTCAAACCAGGAATGGGAAAATATCAAAGCGAATGAATTCTATTCTCCAGAGTCAATAAATAGCGAGGGGTTTATTCATTTTTCTCACAAAGATCAGATTCCTGGTGTGATCGATCGATATTACAAAAATCATACTAATTTGACTGTGCTTAAAGTTGCCGTTGATAAACTTAAATCAAAATTGGTGTATGAATCGGTTCCAGCAACGGGAATATTTCCTCACTTATATGGATTGTTGAATTTAGATGCAGTTGTTGGTCATTATCACTTGGAAATAGATAATAACAATCAAATCCTTTGGAGAGAAATATAATTAATAAATTGTTGTAATCTAAATAAGAAAAAGGATAAATGAAAAATTTTAAACTAACTTTTGAATTCCTATTATTTTTAATTATTTTCTTTTTTGGTTCCTTTTTCCGTTTGATCCAATTAGGAAATTTACCCCTTTCTGATTCAGAAGCAATAATTACTTTACAAGCTTTGAATCAAATCAAAGGTAATTTTGTTTACCCTCACACAGATCAAACATTCTTAGTGAATGTACAATCAGTTTTATTTTCGCTTTTTGGTAGAGGTAATTTTACTGCAAGATTCATCCCGGCTTTGTTTGGTAGTTTTCTGATATTTATTCCTTTTTTATTCAGAAATTATTTCAACCGGCGGGCGATGATAATTCTTGCCTTCTGGATAGCGATAAGTCCCACAATGATCTCAGTTTCCAGGCAAGTAGATAGCACAATGATATTTCTGGTTTCAATTTTGTTATTTATTTACTTTTTCATCAATAAATCCATTATTTTAAGTTCAATTTTTCTAGTTCTGAGCATTTTATGTGGAAAAATATTCTTCATGGTGTTGTTTCCTGCAGGAATCTCAATTCTTTATGTGTATTTATTTACAAACAAAGAAATAAGTTCTCACTATCATGACTTTATGAACCAATTGAGGTCATTTGAATGGATAAAATTCGTTATATTTTCAATAATTGGTTATGCCTTATTAAGTACGTTTGGATTTATTTTTCCTCGACAACTTTCAGGTATAGGTTATGGAATAACTAATTATATTAATAGCTGGTCACAAATTGGCACCATAACTCTTGCTGATTTGACAAGGGGTTTGTTCTTCTATGAAATTAGCGCATTAATTTTTGGTTTGGCAGGAGTTGTTTTCCTGTTAAGGAAATTTCAAGCAGGTGGTTTATTTGTTGTTGGATTTATCACTATTAATATTGTCCAATTAGTTTTGATAGCTGACAAAAATGTCATCTATAACTCACTGATCATTTTCCCATTAATGGTTGCTGGAGCGTTTTTTATCAATCACAATTATTCTATTGATAATCAAAACAAAGTAAAAGTTTTAATTGTCACTTTCATTTCATTCTCGATTATCGTGTTTATTACGTTAGCATTTATGAGTATGATGAACAATACCTATCAAACTGAACAAGAAAATGTTATGAGGTTAATATTCATCATTGCAGGTTTTGGTTTGATAATTGGAGCAGGATTGTTAGCTGGTTGGGCGATCAGTTGGGAAATTGCAGGGAAGAGTTTTTTGTATTTATTTCTAATTATTTTTTTGGTTTTTACCGTTTCTGCATCCATTAATGCATCTGGATTGAGAACTCCTTACCACAACGAAATTCTTTATCAAACCCCAATCCCACTGGATGTATATTTATTAGTCAGTACTCTTGAGGATTATTCTGAATGGAATTATGGTGAAAAGAATTCTATCAAGGTATTTGTATTAGATGATCAACCACCGTCTTTAATCTGGGCTCTAAGAGATTTTTCAAACATTGATTTTGGAAAATTGGTTCCAATGGATGAAAAGATTGACGCAATCATAACCAGCAATTCCTATAATTTAGAACGTGGAGATTCCTTTAGAGGACAGGACTTTCTTTGGATCAGCAAACCTGATTGGACAAACATGAGTAGCAAAGAATTTGCACAATGGTTTTTTACCAGAAGAGCACCTCAGGATCTATTTTCACAACAAAGCACAATTCTCTGGATAAAGAATAGTCTATTTCCAGGGTCAGAACCAATTCCATAAAGGAGAAATATGAACGAAAAATTATTAACAATTACATTGGATGGACCGGCTGCCTCTGGAAAATCGACATTAGGTGAAAGATTAGCCAAATCTTTAAATTTTATGTACTTAGATACAGGTGTCATGTATCGAGCTGTTACTCTTGCAGTTCTAAAGAGAAATGTAAATATTAATGATGAATATGGAGTAACCAGAGTTGCTGAAGTGATGGACCTGGATATTCATCCCGCTACCGTTGAAGATGGGAGAAGTAATGATGTAATTCTTGATGGTGAGGATGTTACCTGGGAAATCCGATTGCCAGATGTTGAAGCTCATGTGTCACAGGTATCAGCTTACAAAGGTGTGCGATTAGCTATGACAGCTCGACAACGAGAAATCGGGCTTCGTGGTGGAATTGTAATGGTTGGTAGAGACATTGGTACCGTAGTTTTGCCGGATGCTGAAGTCAAGCTATATCTGGACGCATCCGTCGAAGAAAGAGCACGTAGAAGATATCTTGAGTTAATTAAGCGAGGGAAATCTGCGGTATATGATGAGGTATTGGAAGATTTACAACGTCGAGATGGAATTGACTCAACGAGAGCGATTGCCCCATTAAGAGCAGCAAAAGATGCCATAATGATCGATTCTGATCACCTGAACGCTCAGGAAGTTTATGAAAAAATATTAAGCCTGGTTAGAGGAAAAATTTCTGAATCTTTAACCTAAATTTCTATACCCTCAAATATATGTAATTCTTTAAAAATTAGTTTACAAAACCGGAAGGAAATACCATGTGCGATACTTTCGTTTTACTACCAGATTTTACAGAGAATAAGACTTTTTATTTCGCAAAAAACTCTGATCGAGACCCAAATGAAGCGCATGAGGTGGTGATAATTCCTGGAAAACAATTTTCCGAAAATGAATTAGTCAAGTGTACCTATATTTCCATCCCTCAAGTCGAAAAAACCAATAAAGTGCTTTTATGCAAACCAGTCTGGATTTGGGGTGCTGAAATGGGTGTGAATGAATATGGGGTTGTGATCGGGAATGAGGCGGTGTTTTCAAAAATTCCTGCTGGAAAAGCACCTGGATTAATCGGAATGGATTACTTAAGATTGGGTTTAGAAAGGGGGAAAAATGCCAGAGATGCGCTGAATGTTATTACTTGCTTATTGGAAATGTATGGTCAGTCAGGTAATTGTGGCTTTATGCACCCTTTTTATTATCATAATAGTTTTATCATCGCTGACAAGAATGAAGCTTGGAAATTAGAAACCGTTGAAAAACATTGGGTAGCAAAAAAGCTGAATGGATTCGGTGCTATCTCAAATGGATATACTATTGAAGACGATTGGGATTTGATTTCACCTGAGTTAATTTCTTTAGCATCCAAAAATGGATGGGTATCGGATGAGAAAAAGTTTACTTTCCGAGAATCAATTTCAGATTGGTTAATTACTAAATTCAGTGATTCTGGACAGAGAAGGTCCTGTTCCATACGTAAAATCAATCAAACTGGTCCAAAAACAAATTTGGATGATGTTTTTTCAACCCTTCGAAGTCATCGCAATGAAATGAATTTTAATCCGGATAAAGGTATAACAGGAGCAGATCTGTGTATGCATTCCGGATTTGGACCCATACGAGTCAGTCAGACAACGGGTTCAATGGTTGTGGAACAGAAAGGTGAGAGATTAATTGTTTGGGTGACCGGATCTTCTGCTCCATGCTTAAGCATCTTTAAACCAATGACTTTATCTCAGGAGATGAATTATTTTGGACCTGCACCAGCATTAAATTATGATTCAAATTCATATTGGTGGCAACATGAAAGAATTCATAGAAAGATTCTAAATAACTATGAAGAATTAAGTCAGTTATATATTAAAGAATTAATGGAATTGGAATCCAGTTTTATAGAAAAAATGAATAATTTTGACGAGAAAATTGAACTAATTGCTGATTGTTTTGATGATGCCATTAAGTTTCAATCCAAATGGATAAAAAAACTCCAACAAATAAATTTCAAAGATAAAAGAAAAATTCTATACAAAATTTCCTGGAATAAAAATAATCGTCTCGCTAGGTTACCTATAGACTGATGGCAATGCTATAATTTTAATAATTGAAACAATCATGCCGTTAAATTACGATATTTTATTTCCCTCGAGACCTTATATTAAACCACCCGAAGATTTATTAGGGTTTATTGCGTGGTTTATTTATTTATTTATTTTGATCCTGGTAATTAAGAAGCTTTGGGAACCATTTCCTTTTTCAAAAAATAATAGCTGGTTTTTTTACATCCTGGCATTAATTGTTCCGTTTACAGTTGTGATCGGGGGAGTAACGAGCTCAGGTAATTTAATTGGTGCGAATTCATCAGGAAATTTAATTTTTCTCTTAGTGACGATCCCTTGGACATTAGCGGCAGGATTTTTTGGCCTTTTTCCAGCAGTCATCATTAGCCTGATCAGTGGCATTTCCATGGCTTGGTGGGGAACTCATAATTTATTCACAATTATTGAGTTCGTCGGTATGGCAATTCTATTTACTTTTTTTGTTCGACAAAATTTTCGTAAT
>DAOUGX010000061.1:0-1710 GCA_034428855.1 Anaerolineaceae bacterium
GCGTTGGATCATATCATTAAGCGGGTTCAACACAAGGTAATCGTCATTGAGGCAATAAAATTATTAGAGACCGAAATAAAAGACGCTTGCGATAGCTTATGGGTAACCTATACCACCCCTGAGGTGCAATTGGAACGATTGGTTATTCGTCGAAAAATGGGTGTTATGGATGCAAAACAAAGGATTGATGCCCAACCTCCTCAGGAAGAAAAATTAAACCTGGCGAATGTGGCCATTGATAATGGCGGATCATTAGAGGATACCTGGAAACAGGTGTATGACCACTGGTTGAAACTGGTGCCAAAACAAACATCTGAAAGTGAAGCTACCTTGGCTACCGTACAGTCGCTCAGCGGAGAATTGAGTGTCCGTCGAGGTACCCCACGACGCTCTGCTGAAATTGCTGAATTCTTAAATCAGGCTTCCTACAATGGGCGAACCTATACCCGCAAAGAAATCATGGAAGCATTTGGTGAGAAGGCTTTTCTGGTCTTACAGGCGGGTGACACAATGGTTGGTGTTTTGGGTTGGCAGGTTGAAAACCTGATTGCCAGAACGGTGGATCTGGAAATCATTACAAAGGTTCCATTAGATAAGGCAATACCCCTTTTGGTCAATGAAATGGAACGCGCATCCGGTGAGTTGCAATGTGAGATATCATTATTATTCCTAAATCCCAATATGGCCAAATTGGAACAAATCTGGCAACAGTTGGGTTATGAGGTTCAAACACCGGATGACTTGAAAGTAATCGCCTGGATGAACGCAGCGCGAGATTCCATGCAGAATGATACAACCCTGTTTTTTAAGAAATTAAGACAGGATCGAGTTCTAAGACCCATTTAAAGAGAGAAAACCGTGCCAGATTTCTTAAATGAGATTTTATTTATATTCCAAAGAATCAATTGGTTAAGTATTCTTGACCTGGCATTGGTGACATTGATTATCTTCACAATTTTGATGTTGTTGCGGGATACCCAGGCAACCATTTTGTTACGCGGGGTCATATTCTTAGTCATTTTATTGGCATTTTTGACGCAATTTATTGAGTTACCTGCGTTTTCCTGGTTAATTCAAACAACATTGCCAGCGCTTTTATTGGCCATTCCGGTAATCTTTGCCCCAGAGATCAGACGGGGATTGGAACGTTTAGGACGTGCCGGGTCAGCGAACCTGTTTCGCAGAAATTTAGCCTCGGAAGAAGCTATTCAGGAAACCATGCATACTATCAGTATTGCATGTGCACGCTTATCCGCACGACGACATGGTGCTTTGATTGTGATCGAACGCGTAGATTCATTAAACGAATACATCAAAACCGGTGTATTCCTGGATGCTACCATCACACCTGAGCTATTGTTACAAATATTTTATCCGAACTCACCTCTACATGATGGCGCTGTCATCATCGCAGACAACCGCATTAAAGCCGCTTCCTGCGTGATGCCATTATCTGCCAGTGGTATTTTGAATCGTTCACCTGAAAGACAAATGGGTTTACGGCATCGTGCAGCGTTAGGATCTTCTGAAGCAAGTGATGCGGTTGTAATTGTAGTATCCGAAGAAACAGGTTCTCTCTCAGTGGCACAAGCTGGGCGATTAATCCGGGGATTGGATTCTGATCGATTGGAAAATATGCTGGTTGCGCTGTTCAAACCAGTTCCAGGACTGGTTGACCATATTAATATTCTGGGTTGGAAAATAAAAATC
>DAOUGX010000062.1:0-12055 GCA_034428855.1 Anaerolineaceae bacterium
CCAACCATATCAGCAAACATTTTCTTTTTTGCCATCAGTAAACGATCCTCCTGAGGGAGGGCCAGTGTATACCCGGCAGCCATTCCTCTGGAGATAATAGATACTTTTTGAACAGGATCTCCTGCAGGAAGGACATGCATTACTACCGCATGACCAGCTTCATGGTATGCAACAATCCGCTTCTCTTCTTTGCTAATCAAACGGCTCTTTCTTTCTGGTCCTGCAATTACCCGTTCAATTGATTCTTCGAATTCACTTTGACCGATTAAGGTTTTATTACGTCTTGCAGCAAGAATTGCCGCCTCATTAACAAGGTTCTCCAAATCAGCACCGACGAAACCGGGTGTCGAGCGAGCTAAGACACTTAGGTCTACATTATTATCGAGTGGTTTTCCTCTGACGTGAACTTTCAAAATCGCTTCACGTCCTCGTACATCCGGTCGATCCAATACAACTCGGCGATCAAATCGGCCGGGGCGAAGTAATGCAGGATCAAGAATGTCTGGACGATTGGTTGCGGCCATAATGATAATGTTTGTATCTGTATCAAAACCATCCATTTCGACCAACATTTGATTCAGTGTTTGTTCCCGCTCGTCGTGACTTCCTCCCAGTCCAGCTCCTCGTTGGCGACCTACCGCATCAATTTCATCCACAAAAACGATACAAGGAGAATGACGTTTTGCCTGGTCGAATAAATCTCGGACTCGACTGGCTCCAACACCGACAAACATTTCAACAAATTCTGAACCTGAAATGGAAAAGAAAGGCACACCGGCTTCTCCAGAGACAGCTTTTGCTAATAAAGTTTTACCAGTTCCGGGAGGTCCGACCAATAAAACACCTTTAGGAATACGGGCACCTAATGATATAAACTTCTGTGGTTCACGTAAAAATTCGACTACTTCTTTAAGCTCTTCTTTAGCTTCTTCTACACCTGCGACATCAACAAATGTTACTGTAGGATGATCTCCCGTAAACATCCTGGCTTTGGATTTACCGAAAGACATCGCTGCATTATTACTGCCTTGGGCTTGCCTGAATATGAAAAAGAAAGCTCCACCCAGGATTAAGAAGGGGAGAATATATCCTAATGCAGTAAGAACGCCTAACCAGGGGCTTGGAGCCTTAATCACGATTCTAATTTTTTCTGGATTTAAATCGGTTTGCGTGACACCAAGATTGATCAATTGCTCGACTAATGTAGCTGTAGATTCTTTGGTTGATAATCCTTCACGAGCATCTTCCAAATATTTAACTCTTAAACGATTTTCACTTTCTTCGATCTCTGAGATTTTTCCTGCTTTAATATCAGCAGCAATCTGGTTGATGGTTAATGTTTCGGCACTACTTCTCTGACTAAAACTATAAAAAGCCATCACTATGATGGCTACAAATAGCAGCAAGTAGATTACATACGATTGATTTCTAGAATTCACTCATGCCTCCCAACAAGGAAAGTCTATTAATTTTAAAAGATTATACCAATCTACATCTGTTATGGCTAATTTTTGATAATGTTTTTGTGACATCTTATATATTTCTAATACTTGTAGTCACAAAAATTGATAAAAGTTTAATTTAATCCTAATATTTGTAAAGAAATCAATTATTGATGATTTAAATTGAAAATTATTTTAACGGTTTCAGCCATTTGATTGATATGAATACGGTCGTGTTGAGAAATAAATTTAACCAATTCAGATATAGGAGTTGGACCAAATATCGCATGATTAACTGTTGATTTCCATTGATCTGGTGACAAATCATCAATCATTTCGATGAGCTTAATCCGATTATAAATGAAACGTTTAATTTCCAGTTCCGGATTATTTTTTATGTAGCTTCTTTCATCCGCCCAATGGTCAGTTAATGCTGCCTCCATAAAAACAGTTTTATTTTGTTGGATTAATTTGATTCTAGGTATATTTACTTCACTATCCACATCTGCCATGTGTGAAATGATCTCAATTAATGCCCATTCATCTTTCTTTGGTCTTAATGAAAATTGATCAGGATTTAACATAGTTCGATTGTACGAGTCTAAATTTGCAGCGGTTGATCGTAATAAGGATAATAAAGCATCTTTTGAATTTTTAAGGTCAAGTTTTATTTTTTTTGAAATCAAGGAAGAAATCCAATCAGGGATGTCTTCGATCCTCCCATTCGAACTAAGCGGGTTAACTTCAATTTCAGGATCCAATGGAGGAGATCCTATGAAAAAAGTTGGCAAACCCAATAATTCTGCTGGAACAATGTCCATATCCCATTCATTTCCAATCATGACAGCAGGTTCATCCAACCAACCAATCTTTCCTAAGGTCTCTGCAATATATTCAGGTCTTGGTTTGGTAAAATGCATTTCTTCAAAACTAGTCACATATGAAAAATTATTCGCTTCAAAACCCAATTTTGCCCATTTTATTCTATGATCTATCGCTATTTTTGGAAATAAGGGATTGGTAGCGATGATGATTTTATGGTCTTTAAATAATTGATCTATCACTGTCGCTGCTTGGGGAATTTCATTGGTAAGAGGGGCTAATTTGGGAAACTCTTCCCTATAGAACCTGATTATTTTATCTTCAATCTTTTCTTTTGCAACTGCGATTAATGGATAAAAATAATCATCAAAACATTCTTCCAAGGTTTTGGATGGAATTAAATTATTAACCATTTGGTCAGTTCCATTCAAAATTGCTTTCGGCAGATCTTTGGGAGCGATAAAATCTGATAAGTATTGAGCAAGGGATTGAAGATACCCAGGTAAAAATCTCTCCATGGGATTTTCAAGGAGAGTGTCGTCCAGATCAAAAAGAATAATCAATTATTTTCCCTCTAAATAAATATTTGGTAAAGGATGACATTGACCACAACCGACGTGAGGTTCTTTTACCTTTTGCTTACTCTTTGCACAATAGGCTGAAATATTCATTCGTTTAATGAACCCGAAATCATTTTTGACAATTCCGGAAAGTTGCATATTTTTACAGGAATTCGCCTGGATAATTCCTGGAACAGGACAGGATTTGCATAATTTTGAAGACCATTTTTTCTTTGATTCTGAATCTGTTAGTAATCTACATTCCTCGAAATTTCTTCCACGGAAGTAATCACCGAAAAAATAACTGCATTCTTGCCCAAAAGGAGTACGCATCTATTGAGTAACTCGAGTTAAATATTCACCGGTTCGTGTGTCGACTCTGATAATATCACCAGTTGAAATAAAGTAAGGGGTAAATACTGTAGCTCCTGTTTCAACTTCAACTTTTTTGGTTTGTCCGGTTGCTGTATCACCTTTTACTGCAATTTCTGCATATGTTACTTCAAGATCAACAGTGATAGGTAATTCAACATCAATAGCCTTCACATTGTAAAAAGTGATTTTTACTTCCATGTTTTCTTTTAAGAAATTTGTGGATTCACCAAGAACTTCGGATTGTAAAGGATATTGATCAAATGTGTCATTATCCATGAAATAGTAGAATTCACCATCATTGTAAAGATATTGAGCGTTATGATAATCCAGACGAACATCCTGTACTTGCTGCCCTGAATTGAATGTTTTCTCAATTGTAGAACCTGATATCATATTTCTTGCTTTAATCCGGATTGTAGCTGAACCACGACCAGTTTTATTATGACCGTAATCCAAAACTTTATATAAATTCCCATCCAATTCAAATGTTACGCCTTTACGAAGCTCATTGACATCAATCATAAAACACCTTCTATTCTAAAAATTAATGTATAGATTATAGTCCAGCCATTAAAGCGTGACAAGGTAAGGATCGATTACATATATTGTGATATTTTGTTTATTGCGTAATAAGATTTTTTTTTCGATGAAGATGCAGTTAAATAAAAAAGAGGCTGCAGATGCAGCCCCAAAATTGGTATCCTTTTACCCTAATTTGGGTTCGATGATTCCGTACCCACCATCCCGGCGATGATATAGAATATTGATGCTTTCGGTGTTCATATTGTAAAAAACGAAGAAATCTTCATGACCTAACATTTTCATCTGTTCAATAGCCTCTAATTCATCCATTGGAACCAATGAGAATGTCTTTCTTCTTGTGATTTCAGGTAATTCATCTTTTTCTTCATACTCTGGAAGTTCAGATGCAAGTTCAGATAATGGGGTGCCATCTCCTCTTCCACGTTGACGTTTTCCTTTTAATCGGGCAATTTGACGTGTCATTTTTTCAATTGATTCATCAATTGCAGCAAAAATATCGTCAGCTCGTTCTTCGGTTCGGAGAATGAAGCCTTTTCCTCGTAAGGTTATTTGCGAGACCTGTCGATCGGCAGCATTTCGTGCAGATTTTGTATAAGAAAGATCAACTCTTGCTTCATCAATATCATTAAGATATCTATAAAGCTTTGTGACTTTTTTGTTCACATATTCTTCCAATCTTTCCGTCATTTTTAAATTCTTGGTAAAGATATCTACTTTGGTTGCCATTTTATTCCTCCTGGATTAAAATTTTTGGGCAGAATCTACATCAATCATTTGATCACTAAAACCATTGTGTGTATGTACTGCACGAGCTAGAGTTAATCCAACTATATCTTTTGCCCCAGCTTTTTTCAATGCCAATGCACAAGCTTCCAGAGTAGCTCCGGTGGTTGCAACATCATCAACCAGAAGAATGTTCTTACCTTTTACCTGGCTAGGATCAGCAGAAAAAGCCTGGGCAACATTAAATAAACGCTCATGTCGATCCAATCCAACTTGTGATTTAGTCTCTTTATCTCGACGTAGCGCCTGCTTACTAATTGGTTTGTTAATCATCAAAGAAAATGGTAATGCGAGCAAAAAAGATTGGTTGTAACCTCGTTCATGTAACCTTTTTGGGCTTAATGGTACTGGTATTACCATATCTATATCCGTTTTAATTTTATTGTACAGGTCAACAAGATAATTAGCCAGTGGAATTGCCATACCAATATCTCTCATATACTTCAATTTTTGAATAGCGAAAGATAATGGGGGATGATAATTGGAGTAAGATCTAATAAATCGAATATTAATTAAATGATCCGCACACACTTGCGAATCATGAAAACTAAAAACCAAAGGTTCACCACATTTTTCACAAATAGTTCCTGAAATCATGTGAACCTGGTTGGCACAGGTAGGACAAAATTCTTCACCAATTTCCCCACATCCAGCACAATGTGGAGGAAAAATAAAATCAATAATTTTCCAAAGGGTTTTATATAAAGGTATGCTAAAAGACGGGTAATTTACCCAGGAGGACATGTATTTCCTTAGGTATTATTGAAACATTCCACCAAGCGCAGATTGCATCAATCGGATGGCTGCTGGAGTTAACAATACAATCATCAATGAGGGAAAAATTAATAATCCCATAGGAACAAGCATTTTAATTGGGGCTTTGTGTGCTTCCTCTTCTGCTAATTGTCTTCTGCGAATTCGCATCTGATCCGCCTGGATTCGAAGGACCTTTGATAAGGAAACACCTAACTGCTCACTTTGAATCACCGCTGCCACAAAACTTGTCATTTCAGTCAGACCGATTCGATTCGACATATCCCGTAATGCTTCTCTTCGAATTTTTCCCAGTTGAATTTCTTGAATTACTCGAGCAAACGCCATAGATAATTGACTTTCCCATTTTTCGCTGACTTTGTGCATAGCTGCATCAAAACCCAAGCCCGCTTCCACGCAAATAGTTAAAAGGTCTAAAGCATCTGGCATTGCTTTTCGTATTTCTTTTTGTCGCCTGGAAATTCTTGAAGAGAGAATCATGTTGGGGAAATAAAAACCAATTAACCCAAAAAGTAGAGAGATTAACAATTTTCTTCCTAATGGCCAATCTAAAGAACCAATGGATAGAACGAAAAGAATGACACCACCAAAAAAGGCTAATCCAATGAATTGAGTTGCCAAAATAATTGTTGGGTCAATTGAAGCTGAAACTCCTGCTAATTCCAGTTTTCTTTCAATGGAGCGCATTGCATTCTGAGGAGTAAAACGTATCGCAAATTCACCTAATTTTCTGGCAATCGGATATATTACTCTTTCCTGAAAAGGAAGAGATAATTCTAATTTTCTTAATTCTAATGGACCATCATCAAAACTTAATTCATCCAACCTTTCATTCAAAATTCGGTTTTCATCAAATTCAGGACTGCGTAATCCTATAATTGTAAGGATAATTGCGATTACTAATACCGTGACAAGAACAACAATCAAAATAACCATAATTAGACCTCCAAGGTCGTTCTAAACCTCAATATCTCCTAATTTGTTCATTGCGAAGTAACCAGCAATAATCATTAATCCTGCAACCACCAAAGCGATAATTCCACAAATCCCTGATCCAGGTTTGAAAAATTCCATAATATATTCACGATTGAGCAGGTAAAGGATACCAACAACAAAAATTGGCAACATAGATAGGAAACGTCCTGAATACATGACCTGAGTAGTTAATACTCGAATTTCTCCTTTTATACGAATACGTTCTCTAATTGTGTAAGATATGGAATCCAGAATTTCCGCGAGGTTACCACCGACTTCTCTCTGTACGTTGATTGCAGTGATTGTTAAATCAAGATCGTCACTGGGTATTCTTACTAATAAATTTTCAAGTGCTTTCTCCATTGAAACACCTAGTTGCATTTCCTGAATCACTCTTCGGAACTCGTCACAAATGGGGGGTGGTAATTCTTTTGAGACTGCTTCCATTGCTTGCATCGTTGAAAAACCTGCTCGTAGGCCATTAACCATGAGATTAAGCATATCTGGTAATTGTTGATCAAATTTTAGTAATCGTTTACTTTGCTGAGATTTGACATACATATTGGGCAGATATAAGCCTAATGCAGCACCAATGATAGCAACGACAATATTTCTGCCACCTACATACCAGAGCACAAACCCAACCAGGAACATGCTGATAACCACAAAAATAATGAATTCACCAGGTTTGAATTTCAGATCGGCTCTGGAAAGGCTATTCGAAATCCGATCTCCCATAGTAGATCTCTCTACCCGATTATTCAACCAATCAACCAATGGTCTGGCTCGATCTCTTTCAGATATTACTTCTTCATCATCGATATACTTTTCAAGTCTATTGACCTCAGCTGCACGGCGATCGACTGTGATAGACACAATTACTCCAATCAGGAGAAGGATTAATGCCAGACCACCAAAAACAGAGAGGATTACAATTGGATTAATTTGTGTTAATAACTGGGCGATATCCATTGATACCTGCTTTCAAAATAATTATCGGCGTCTTTCACCTATGCCAAAGATAGATGGGGTAAGGTGAATTCCGGATTGTTCTATTTTGTCGATGAACTTTGGTCGCAGTCCCGTTGGGCGTAAACGACCCACAACTTTTCCATTCTCATATCCGGCTTGTTCAAAGGAAAAAATGTCGGTCATGGTGATGATTTCACCTTCCATACCAGATACTTCAACAATATGAGTGACTTTTCTTGAACCATCACGCATACGAGATTGATGAACGACCAGCTCTATGGCTGAGGCTACTTGTTCTCTGATTGCACGAATTGGAAGATCCATACCTGCCATGAGTGTCATAGTCTCCAAACGGGCCAGTGTATCTCTGGGGCTGTTAGAGTGGAGTGTAGTCATCGAACCATCGTGGCCTGTATTCATCGCCTGTAACATGTCCAGTGCAGCTTCATCACGAATTTCACCTACAATAATTCGATCAGGCCTCATACGTAACGTATTAATAACCAATTGTCGAATGGTGACTTCACCTTTTCCTTCTATGTTTGCTGGACGAGATTCCAGTGTGACAACATGTTCCTGCCGTAATTGCAACTCAGCAGCATTTTCGACAGTGATAATTCGTTCATCTGCGGGAATAAATCCAGAAAGAATATTTAACAAGGTTGTTTTTCCAGAACCTGTACCACCAGAAATAACAACATTTATCCGAGATTTCACACAAGCATCCAGAAACTGAATAGCTTCTGGAGAAATGGAGCCAAAATCGATCAGGTTTTCGACCGTAATAGGGGTTTTTGCAAATTTTCGAATGGTCAAAACAGGTCCGACCAAAGATAATGGGGGAATGATGGCATTGACACGCGAACCATCAGGAAGACGAGCATCGACATATGGGCTGGACTCATCTATACGACGGCCAAGTGGAGAAACAATTCTTTCGATTATTCTCATCACATGTTCGTTGTTCTCAAAAGTCATTGGTTCACGAATGATCTTTCCAAATCTTTCAATGTAAATATTCTTTGCTCCATTTACCATGATTTCTGTAATGGATTCATCTTCCAATAATCTTTGAAGAGGTCCAAATCCCAGGATTTCAGCAGAGATTTGTTCAAACATTCTGGAACGTTCAGGTCTTGATAAAATGATATTTTCTTCGTTCAAAATTTGTTCGAAAAGTTCCTGAATGGTTTTTTTGACCTCTGACGTTTGGCCCACATCCATGCTTGGATCTAGCGTACTGATTAATTTAGTTTGAACTCGATTTTTCAAATCCTGGTAAGTATCGCTTGTGGTGGTAGGTGATGGAGCTGAAACTCGTCTGGATTGTAGAACCGGATTTCTTAATGGTTCTGAACCTGGTTTTTGAGGAGGATTATTTGAATTTTCGTTTTGAATTCGTCGTAATATCGACATACTATCACCCTGTCCCTATGTACTAAACTATTTCTTCGCTCTGACTTAAAATCTTTTCTTTTATTTTTTCACTGATGGTAAAAATACTTTTAGCTATGGGAGTGGTTTTATTTTCAACAATAAACGGGACTCCCCGGTTAATTGAAGTTGTGACGATTCTTTCTTCTAGGGGAATGACACCTTCAACAATTTGCTTGAGACTCTCACTGATTCGTTCAGGAGATATCGCAATTCTTTTATCATAGCGATTTAATACGAATAAGATTCGTTTTCGATTAATCCCGGACTGATCAGATAAACTGAGAAATGAATTGGCACTTTTTATGGAAGGAATATCCTGTGTAGCAACCAGTACGATCATATTTGCAATATCGATGGACGATTGAACGATATCTGTTAAATAAGGAGTTGTATCGACAATGATGTATTCATACAATCTCTGCAAATATTGTAATACTTTTTGAAATTGCTCAGAGCTAACCTGATCAGCGAATTCAGGTCTGGGTGGGGAAGCTAAAACCCGAATGTTCGATAATGGGTGGTTTATTAATACTTCGTTGATAATGTCTGGATCTAATTCGTCTGCTCTGGGTGCTAAATCGAGAATTGTATTACGACCCTGTTCATTCAAAAATACTGCAACGTCGCCAAAGAGAAAATTGGCATCTACAATGACAGCAGGCGTTGTTTCACTTTGAAGAGCAATGGCTAAATTCGTTGCGATAGTTGTGCAGCCTACACCACCTTTCGGGCTGTAAACCACAATAATTTTTCCCAACTTGCCTGATCGTGCAACGACTGTACTGTTACTTTCTTCTACCAACTGAGCTTTTTGTTTTTCCTCAATGGCTAACTTACCAGCCTGGCGTATTGCATTGGTTAATTCATCAATGAGAGGGGGTTTTGAGAGGAAGTCACGTGCTCCAGCGAGCATTGCCCGGCGCATGTATCCCGATTCGTACTGCACAGAAAGAATAATTATCTGAATGAATGGATGTTTACGCCGGATATTTTCTGTAGCAACAAGCCCATCCATATCCGGCATATTAATATCCATAACGATAACATCAGGTAGTTTTTGAGAAGCTAAATCAATGGCTTCTTTTCCTGTTCTGGCTTCTCCAATGATTTCAATTTTCGGGTCAAATTGAAGCATCCTCCGAATGTTTTCACGTGTTTCAGTGATATCATCGACAATTAATACCCGAATTTTATCTGGATTCGCCATTTTTTCCTCTTTGCAACGTTGATTTTACAGAACTAACAATTTAAGATTTACGGTTCAGTTACAGGTGCGTATAAACCAACTCTAGGCTCTAATGCAAATGGTAATTTTGCAGGTAAAGGAATGTTCTTCTGATCCATTAAGTATTGTTGTGTGACTGCATCAGTAAGAATTACCTGTGTATTGTTTGGATTTCTGAGTGCAAGCGTAAGGTTGATATTAGCTTTTCTCATGTAAGTTAATACAACTGCATCTTGTGGTGAAACTACCAGGGTAACTACATCAGGTGCTGGTACTTCAGGTGCAGGTTGTTCTTCCACTGGCTGCTCTCCTTCTGGTACAACAACCTGGTCTGCAGGTGTAGGCTCAACTCCTGTTAATGGGAAATCGCCCATTCTAAGAACGATGGCATCTTGAATTACATTTTGGCAAACAAGTCTCGGTCGTTGTACTTCTGAAGGAACAACATAAACAGGTTCATTCAGTGTTGGATCAAGTTCTGTTCGACCTTGAGTTGAACCTGCGCCACCACTGGCAATTATGACAGTTAAGGATTCAGTACTACTCTCTTCTTGAAGGATTTGTTTTGTGACTGAACCGGTGTAATTTGGAAGTATTGTTTGATATTCAGGATCGACATCAACCAACATCATACAACCAATCACCATGACATGATCGCCTGGTTGTGGAGCATAGGCGATCATCGCTTCACGGTCGATCATAACAGACAGTGCGGTTTTATCAACCGGAATATCAAATGCTGCAATTGACCCTCCGGTTTCACCATCTATTAGCATTCTCGGTGTGAGTGGAATTCGGGCTTCCAATGGGTAAATTGCTCTTTTCCCAATAACGGATTCCAGGTCTGTAAAAAATGTTCCATCAACTAATTCATTTTTTGGAAAAGGAATCATTGTTACTACACCCTCGTTGATCACTTCCCCACGATTCACAAATTGTGTTGTGATAACGATATCAACCAATTCTTCAATCTGAATTTGAGGAGATTCCTCCGCTGCAGGTTCAGTAGGATTCAATAAAGGTATTATTCTTAAGAAAACAACTGCTGCTGCTGCAACTAATACAATTAACAATAAAGCAATAATAATGAAAATTCGTCCGCTTTTTCTTCCACTGTTAGCCATGTTTACGTCTCCTTAGATTTGAATAGGAAAACTAACCTGATAATTTATTATACGGCAATTGGAGAGTATAGGAAAATAATTTTTTTGTGGGATTTTTATCATTACCCCTGCCAGTTGTCGATACAATAATTACTTGAATAATTGCAATAATTATGCCATTTTTTTTTCTAAACACAAGACGATTAAGGATAGAAATTTTTTCATGTTATTTAAAAACAAAAGACCTCAAATGAGATCTTTCGTTTTTGGTTTAATTCAATGAATTTATATTGCTGAAACAATGTTGCTGAAGATTTTTCCGATTGCTGGGCCAAGCAAAGCAAGGATAACAATAACAACAACAGCTACTAAAACAAGAATTAAAGCGTATTCTACGAGGCCCTGTCCTTTTTCTTTCGGTGCAAATAACATGTGATAATCCTCCTTTCCAAAATAATTGGGATTTACCTTTAGTTATTATACAGTAATACAGACAAAATTCAAGTATGTAAAATTACAACTTCCTAACAATTATTAAAAACGGAGTTCCCTTTTGATCGTTTTGGTAGAAAATCTTTATTTATTTTCGGTAAAGAGACCATTTGTATTTCAATTATCATAAATTTCGTAATTTGATTTGAATAACAAAAGGTCTCATCGCGAGACCTTTTGTTATATATAAAATAAAAAAATCATAACTAGATGAGTGATACAATGTTGCTGAAGATTTGTCCGATTGCTGGGCCAAGCAAAGCTAGGATAACAATCACAACAACTGCAACTAAAACAAGAATTAACGCATATTCTACGAGGCCCTGACCTTTTTCTTTCGGTGCGAATAACATTTCAAATTCTCCTTTCTTTATAATATTCCGATACTATTCTATTATAGAAAAAACTCAAAAAAAAACCAGACATAAAATTTACAGTTACCATACAAAAACTACAAAATTATGATAACTCATCATCAAATATTGAATTAATTCAGATTAAGCTATAATAATTAATATGAATTTGCTTTATTATTTCAGGAGGTAGAATGAG
>DAOUGX010000063.1:0-4523 GCA_034428855.1 Anaerolineaceae bacterium
GTCTGAAGAATTGAAGATACGAAATTCATGATTCCCTCCATTGATTGGGTTTACATTGCAATATCCAGGTTCGGATCAGGACGATATTTTGACTCAAACAAATTTGTTCACTGGAATGGAGAGTCGATTGTGGGGACGTTTCAAAGAAACTTTAGGTTAAGGTGCGAAAAAATATTAATAATAATTCTGAGAATTCGAAGAAAGACCAATACTGACAATAAAGCTGGTGAGATAAATCAAAAATATGAGTAATAATCTACGGATAATTCTGGAATTTTTTTTATGATACGTACGGTTGTTTATATTTTAGGTGATTCGAACATTAAAATCAAATTAAAATCTGATTTTCTGAAAAACTCACAAATCGACCAATAAAAGAAGTTCCCATTAAATCAGTCTGAGAGCATGTCTTCCTGGGTGTGAAAAGTGGTAATCTGCAGAATTGTTACTATAATCAAATAAAGTCGTGTTTATGGAAAACGGAGGGGTATGGATGCAATGATTGGTAAGTCATTGGGGAAGTATCAAATTATCGAAGCATTGGGTGAAGGGGGAATGGCAACCGTTTATAAAGCCTTTGATCCGTCACTAGAACGTTATGTGGCGATCAAAATAATCCGAGCCATGAATCAGATTGACTCGGATTTTTTAATTCGATTTCAGCGTGAAGCCAGAGCTTTAGCAAAACTTGATCATCCGTACATATTAAAAGTTCTTGATTATGGTGAGGATAATGGTATTCCATATTTAGTCATGCCATTTGTTTCACGAGGGACATTAAAGCAATACACGCGTACTCGCCTGCCTTATGAAAAAGCAATTGAAATCATTATCCCCATTGCCGAAGCCCTTTCATATGCTCATCAACGTAAGATTATTCATCGAGATATTAAACCCGCGAACATTCTTTTTGGAGAATCCGGAGTTCCCATTCTTTCTGATTTTGGAATTGCAAAAATGTTAGATGCTGGAGAGCAGACTCAACTTACTGGTACTGGATTAGGAATAGGTACGCCTGCTTACATGGCACCAGAACAATGGAATGGTGTTGCAGATGAAAGGACTGATATTTATGCGTTGGGTATCGTTCTGTATGAACTGATCACTGGCAGATGTCCCTTTCAGGCCGATACTCCAGCCGCCATCTTAATTAAACAGGTACAGGACCCATTGCCCAGACCTAAAACATTCATTCCAGATATTCCAGAAAACGTTGAATCGCTGTTATTCAAGGCATTAGCAAAAGATCCTCTTTTACGGTTTCAAACCATGCAAGAGTTTATACAGGGAATGAATTCAGTCCTGCATGGGAAAACCATCAGTTTTGATTTACCTACTCAGGTACACATCGACAATAATAAAACACAAATTGCAGCAAAACCAACCGTTATCAGCCCTTCACAGGAAATAATAGAAAAGAAGAAAAGCGTAAAACCAAAATGGTTACCATGGGCTATTGGCGGAGGTGCTTTACTGATTATTATTTGTGTTGTTATTGTAGCGATAATCGGGATTTCAAATTTGAATTTATTTAACCGTAGTGAGCCAACACGAGTTTCATTATTAAATCCTGCAGTCCCAAATGAAGAACAGGGAACAACAACTGAAAAAACGAAAGACATACCTCAAGATACGATCAATGCTCCTCAAGCAACCATTACCCAGACAATATTAATAACTGAGACCCCTGCTTCAATTGATGTGATTGAGGAATTACCAGCTGATATCCCGGTCTTTACACCAAACAATGGGGATGTGACCAAGACCACGGCAGAAGGCACCTTAATGATTTCTTATTCCACCGTGGCCGAAAGTGAATTGGTGAATACATTTTTCAAAGATCAACTTGCCAACTCCGGTTGGGAATTAGTTAGCACATCTGAAATGGCAGCTCAAAACATGATTATGTATACATATGTAAAAGATACAAGAAATGTGGTGGTGTATATTATGCCGAACCAGGATAATAAAACATTTATTCAGATCATTGTCGGAGAGGATGGAGGATGATAAATACCAACAAATAAAAACAGTCGAGATATCCTTGTCTTCAAAATAGGTAACCAATCAAACCTGTTAAGGTTACATCTACAAATAGATTTGTGAGGACCGTAGCCTGTATAATTAAGTTGTTATTTGTGTGCTTTTAAGAAGTAATTTATTTTTTTTCAAAAAACCTAAAATTTCTCAAATTTATTAAACAAAATTTTAAATGGGGCATCAATGAGAAAATACAATCGGGATAAGGTATTGTTCTTTTTTGTTTCAATATTCATGGGTATTGCAAGCATTTATTTTAACAACGTTATTGCTGCACTGGTTGCTGTCTTTTGTTCTTACCACGCAGTTAAGTCAGATAATTATTTCGGTAAATTAGAAACAAACAGGATTGTTAACAGTAAAAGAGAAATCTCGAATAGTCGCCTAGTGTTAGCAGTTTCATTGGTATTTTATTCACTTATCTTTTGTTTAATAACCTTATATTTATCAACATTTGACTCATTTTATGCCATTTCGATAATCACATGGTTTATATCGATTTTTCTAATATTACTATCAGGATTATATTTTGATCAATTTAATCTAAAAGATTTTTTACGAAAACTCAGAGAAATAAATTTTAACGAAAACAGAGAAACCATTATCGAAGTCATCATCCTAACGATCATAACTTTAGTTGCTTTTTATCTACGGGTTGTATATCTTAATATCGTTCCTGTTGCAGTCCATGGAGATGAAGGTGAAATGGGGATGGAAGCTCTTAGGGTTCTTGGAATCGGAGAACCCCTTGCTCCTTTTCGAACTGGATGGGGGCCTCATCCGAATTTATTTTATTATATGCAGGCAATCACAATAAAAATATTTGGTCGTAACGAAATTGGATTACGAATGCTTTCTCCATTCTTTGGAGCGGGATGTGTTCCTCTCGTTTTTTATCTAGGAAAACTTATTTGGGGAAAGCTTGCCGGTTATTCAGCTGCCTGGTTGTTGACGGTCAGTCACTTTCACATTCAGTATAGTCGTTTGGGTTTAAACAACATTGAATCAGCTTTCTTAATGATTGGTTTTATTTTGTTAATCATTATCGTATTAAAGAAAGGAAATAATGAAACACTGTTATCGGATGAAGAAAAATTTTCCAATCATAATCTTTTTACAAATAAAAATCTATTTACCTTCATTCTCATTGGATTAACGATTGGGCTCGCTCAATATTTCTATGTCGGATCAAGGTTAATCTTTTTAATTGCAGTGCCTATCTTTTTCCTTCTTTACTACCAAAAGAGAATTCGAATTGTTCAACTTATTATTATGGCTCTTTCAATTTTCATTATCATTTCGCCTTTAGGTTACTTTTATTTAAAAAATCCAGACAAATTTATTACCAGAATCGATACTGTATCGGTGTTCAATTCTGAATACATTAAAAGTAAATTTGGTGAAAATATAACAGCGTCAAATGGATTTTTAAGAATTGTGCTTTCACAATCTCAAAAAAATTTAGCGTTTTTCTTAAAAGATGGTGATATCAGTGATTTTTATTATGCAAGTGTTCCAAGTTTTGATTTCTTGACGACACTATTATTTTGGCTTGGTTTAGGATTATTAATAGTTAGGCTCAAGAAAATTCCCGAATTGGTTATTTTTATCTGGTTTAGTTTTGGCATAATATTCGGCGGGATCGTAACCAATAATCCACCGTATGGGGCAAGACTCTTGATGATGACACCTACTGTATATATTATTGCAGGGGTTTATATCCAATTTGTTTGGAAATATTTAGAAGAACTATATAAAAAAATTCCAAATAATAAAATTTCTCTTTTTTCAATCACATCACCATTGATCGTAATTATTTTGGTTATTACTTTATTAATTAATTACAACATTTACTTCAATTTATATCCGGCTGCTAATATCAACATTTTATCGATAAAAGTTACTCAAGATATTATTAAAGAAGAACCAACCAATCACATTTACCTTTTCGGAGAAGGAAATCTGTATGTAAATCATGGAACGATACGATTCTTAGCAGGTGTTGGAAAAGCAACTGACATTAAACAGCTTGAAGAAATACCTGCGAAACAAAAAGATGGTAAAGGAATTATTGTAATAGCCACTCCATCAAAATTTGAAGAATTTAAGGAGATAGAAAATCTTTACCCAGAAGGTGAAATGTTTAATATGTTTGTTGGTAATAAACTGGTATTTATGAAGTATAGAATTCCCAATGGATAAATATTTAATAAATTAAATCCAGCATATTAATCTTAGGATTATTTTAGAAATTTCATCTACAATGGATAATTTATAAAGTATTAAGTTTATTTTTATACTAAAGGGTATATTTTTATATAATAATCATATGAAGCCAAACCCATCAGAATTCAAAAATTTTAATACGCTCAATCAACAAGACTTAGAAATTATCCTGTCCATTTCACCTCGATTGGCGAGGAGGATCATCGCACTCCGACCGTTTTCTTCATTTGATCAATTGGATCAGGTATGGGGGTTGG
>DAOUGX010000064.1:0-3264 GCA_034428855.1 Anaerolineaceae bacterium
CTGATTATTATTTGTGTTGTTATTGTAGCGATAATCGGGATTTCAAATTTGAATTTATTTAACCGTAGTGAGCCAACAAGTGTTTCATTATTAAATCCTGCAGTCCCAAATGAAGAACAGGGAACAACAACTGAAAAAACGAAAGACATACCTCAAGATACGATCAATGCTTCTCAAGCAACCAGTACCCAGACAATTTTAATAACTGAGACCCCTGCTTCAATTGATGTGATTGAGGAATTACCAGCTGATATCCCAGTCTTTACACCAAACAATGGGGATGTGACCAAGACTACGGCAGAAGGCACCTTAATGATTTCTTATTCCACCGTGGCCGAAAGTGAATTGGTGAATACATTTTTCAAAGATCAACTTGCCAACTCCGGTTGGGAATTAGTCAGCACATCTGAAATGGCAGCTCAAAACATGATTATGTATGCATATGTAAAAGATACAAGAAATGTGGTGGTTTATATTATGCCGAACCAGGATAATAAAACATTTATTCAGATCATTGTCGGAGAGGATGGAGGATGATTTATTAATTGTGCATAAATAATTTGACATTATGAATGATTAAAATAAAATTAATTTATGGATTCAGAAAACAATTTTGGGGATGATTTTCGAAATTCTGAAAAGGAAATTTCAAAAAAAATTCAAGATTTGGAATGTGAACTAACCCATCTTCGCAAATACCAAGAAGAATTAATAAGTAAAAGAATAAATAACGATCAAAAATGGAATATTATTTTTTTTCTTATAATTATCCTTACTCTTGTGTCAATCCCTTCCATATTGGTTTTTCTTGATAGATGGATTAATTTACCAGAAGTTAAGAATTATTCCAGAGATAATCTATGTCGTATAGACTTTCTCTGTATTGATGGGTTACCAGGTTATTTTTTCTGGGTCATCATTTTTCTTGTAATTTCTTGCCTAGTGGTTTTTATTTATGGTGGCATATTTTCATCAACTTTTGCTTCAATATTTCGATTCAAACCGGAATTAGTTATTGAACATCATTACAGGATAAATAAAACTTTTATTTTTGGTTTTATTTTACTAATTATGGATATTCTACTCAATATAGTATTCAAAAGAATTCCAGGAGCAGAATTACTATTTATTGTTCTCATTTTTTATATTTATCTTTTAGATCAAGAAGAAATTTCAATTATTCAAGAATTAAAAAGAAGGCTGATTTCATCAATAAACTACTTCAAAGATAATATTACTTTGATATTTACCATCATCTTTAGCTTTTTATTTATCATTTTATTTTTAGAGAATTATTACGAATCCTTTAGGCAGATAAATTGGATATTTTTTGTGTTTATGTTACCAGTACTTTACATGGTGATAAATCAGTTAAAGAAATTACCTTCATTCTATTGGATAACAATAACAGTTTTATTAATGTATTCAATCCAAATGGATAATTGGCTCTACACAAAAATAGGTGATGAATATGCTTTTTATTACTTTGCAAGGGACTTAACAAATCGACCCCATTATTGGCAGTTGTCAAATTTGTTCAGCCTCGAAGGAGTATATGGAACACATTCAGTTTTGTCTTCAATAATTTCTCACTTTTTCATGCGTTTTTTAGGGTTTGATCATTTTGGTTGGATTTTCAGTAATTATTTATTAGTGTTAATCTCTATTTTTATCTTCTACTCTTTTCTTAAACAATTTTTTGATCAAAAAATCGCGATTGTTTCTGTTTTTTTACTCTCATTTTCTTTTTACCTCATAGGATTTAGTCGAATCGGTTACAACAATTTGCAGGCATTATTAATTGGGTCTTTGACAGTTTGGATTTCTGGAAAATTTATTAAGAATAAAACCATAAGCTTAGCTTTTATTCTTGGAATATCCATGGGTTTTCTACTATACACATTTCAAGCTGCATATTTTTATATTCCCATCGTTTTCATATTTTATTTATTGTTCAACCCACCTACATCAAAAAAAATATTCAAATTATATTTGGTTACATTTTTCGGATTTTTACTGCTTGCTATTCCATTATTCTTTCAACCAAAAATTATGGATATTCTTCACCAAGGAACTTTTTTCAACAAAAATTATTTGGTGGAATCAACAGGAACTATCTTTACACATTTGAGATCTAATTTTGTTTTTTCACTCTTTTCTTACTTGTTTTTATTTAAAGAATCTCATTATGTCATGTTTTCAATGATTGATCCTATTTCCGCTGTTTTTTTTACTTTTGGATTATTAATTTCAGTAAAGAATTTTCGAAAGGGAAAAATATTTCAATTTCTTGGATTTACTTATTTTTTATTAACTTTATCAATTGGAATGATTCATGATTATCCAGCTCCTCCTATTACTAGAATGTTTATTATCCTTCCATGGATATATTGTATTACAGCGATTGGGATGTATTTTGTCAGGAAGTTGGTCATGAGTTTAAATATTTTGTCAATAACCTGGATTAATTTCTCAAGTATATTCATTTTGATAATGATCTTTGTGATGAATCTTCTACAATCTACTCTAATTTTGCAAAATAAATATGCTTATTATTATTTCGAACCAGTCGTCTTTAAAGTTATGCAATATAACACCAAAAAATTATTTAATCACTCAGAAAAACCAGAGAGTTATTTACTTCTTACATCGGAAAATTATGACTTGAGTTGGATGAATATGCTACAGGACGTTTATAAGATTCCAGAATCGAAGGCACAATTTTATAGAATAATCTATGAAACAGAGGGTATTTCAGAAGATTGGAAAAATAAATTAGAATCTGATAAAGGATTATTTATATTTGCCCCAACAACATTTTCTGAAGAAATTATTGGACAAATTTCCAACATTATGGCAGAGAATGGAAGAAACCTTTGTCAACTCAGATATAGAAAAGATTCCCCAGTTTTGGGTTATATGTGGATCAAACCTGAGAAACAATTCATATGTGAGAAATTATTTAATTTTTAATAAGTGATTATTATAATTTAATTTCAAATTCGCGTAAAATTCTTTTGAAGTATATTTTTCCGATCCAAAGCAATAATCAAACAATTGATATTTTTTGATTCACAATCCAAATCCAATCTCCATTGATTATGGAAAATCGAATAAAAATAAATATGGAAAAACAAAATTTTAATACGCTCAATCAACAAGACTTAGAAATTATCCTGTCCATTTCACCTCGATTGGCGAGGAGGATCATCGCACTCCGACCGTTTTCTTCATTTGATCAATTGGATCAGGTATGGGGGTTGG
>DAOUGX010000065.1:0-4737 GCA_034428855.1 Anaerolineaceae bacterium
CCCCACATAACTGTGGGTGGACCCGGTAATTCATTCTTTTCAAAATATGGAAATAGCAGGTATTCTTTTCGTAAATAATGTTTTTCCACATCCATAAGGTTGTTTAGCAACTGATGAATTTCATCCATGTGTGGGGTTGCTTCAGCATCTGCTGATAACGCTTTGATGGTCTCCAATAAATGTCTGATTCGGGTAGTTGTGCGGGTTAACTCCCGATTTTCTCGAATAAAAGTATTAACCGGATGACCAGGAATGGTTTTTGGTGTTTCCTGCAAATCGAGGTGACTTTTTAAAACTCGTGTGTGTGTATCACATAAATCCTGAATTGCTTCTGCTGGGATACCTTCGTGGATCAGTTGAACTTCCATCATGAACACATCACTATAATCCGCTTCATCCAGAAGGGTTTCCAATTGTCGTTTAACATGTTGTTCCGCTAAACCCTGGTGGAGTTGCCGGATCAATGTTTTCATAACTTCTATGCGTTGTTGGCGGTTATTGATCAATTCGCTCATAATATTTCCTTGTTTGATTGTTGGGATTTGGAATTAATTCGTGAAGAAATTAACTAAACTAATTGTACCCAATTTGTCTTAATATTAGATTAGAAGATTTGAAAAGAAAACAGCGATGTGAAGAAATCCATCGCTGTTTTTCTGATCTGATTAAGAGAAATTAATTGACAGGTGCAAATTGACTATTGTATAGCTCAGCGTAAAATCCATTTCCTTTCAGCAGATCTTCGTGATTGCCTTGTTCAACAATATCTCCATCTTTGATCACAAGGATCAAGTCAGCATCACGGATCGTGGAAAGGCGATGAGCAATAATGAAACTGGTGCGACCTTTCATCAATTTTCGCATGGCTTTCTGGATTAATAATTCAGTATGTGTATCCACCGAGCTGGTGGCTTCATCCAGAATCAACATTGCCGGATCGATCAAAAATGCACGTGCGATGGTGAGTAATTGTTTTTGTCCTGCAGAAATATTGGTAGTCTCTTCATTTAACACCATATCATATCCACCTGGTAAAGCACGAATGAAATAATCCGCATGGGCAGCTTTAGAAGCAGCATAAACCTGTTCATCGCTTGCATTCTCACTACCATAACGTAAGTTGTCCATCACTGTGCCATTAAATAGCCAGGTGTCCTGCAGTACCATCCCAAACATGCAGCGCAATTGTTCACGTTTCAGATCGCGAATATTATGACCATCAATCAGGATGGCTCCCTGGTTGACATCGTAAAAACGCATCAATAATTTCACCAGGGTGGTTTTTCCAGCACCTGTTGGCCCTACGATTGCAACTCGCATTCCGGGTTCAACTTTAGTGGAAAAATTCCTGATAATCACCTTTTCAGGATCATATCCAAATTGGACATTGTTAAACTCAACCTGGCCATCGACATGTGTCAAAATGATCGGATCTTTTGTCTCGGCAACTTCTTCATTTTCTTCAAGAAATTCAAATACCCGTTCTGCAGCTGCAGCGGTTTGCTGAAGAACATTGGAAATATTCGCCAATTGCGTAATTGGCTGTGTAAAAGAACGGACGTATTGAATGAAGGCCTGAATATCTCCAACGGTTATGATTTTTTGGATCGCCAGATAACCACCCATTACCACTACACCCACATAACCAAGATTTCCGATGAATCCCATCATCGGCATCATAATACCGGAAAGAAATTGTGATTTCCATGCGGTATCATATAACTTGATGTTTAACTCATTGAATGAGGAAATGGAACGTTTTTCAGCATTAAAGGCTTTAACTTCCACGTGGCCGCTAAACATCTCTTCAATGTGTCCATTAACATTTCCCAGGTAATCCTGTTGCTTGCGGAAGTATTTCTGAGAACGTTTTACAATAAATTGAACGATCACCAGTGAAAGGGGGATGACCAACAAAGCAATCAATGTCATTTGCCAGGAAATGGTCAGCATCATGATGAGGATACCCAACACACTGGTAATGGATGTAATTATTTGAGAAAGACTCTGACTGAGTGTCTGATTAACGGTATCTACATCATTGGTGATACGGGAGATAATCTCCCCATGGTTGGTACCATCAAAATATTTCAATGGCATTCGGTTAATTTTGGCAGCGATATTTCGTCGCAAATTGTAAGTGATATCAACTGAAACGCCTGCCATAATCCAACCCTGGATGTAAGCCAATACAGCAGAAAGGACATACAATCCCAAAGCGGTTAATAATATCCGGCCGATTGCGTTAAAATCAATCCCTGGTCCTGAGCCTGTAATTTGTTCGATCACCCCATCGAATAACAACGTGGTTGCGTTTCCCAGTATTTTAGGACCAAAAATGGAAAATACGGTGGATACCATTGCCAGAATGATCGTTACAACCGCGGCTATCTTATGAGGTCCCAGATAGGCGATTAATTTCTGCATGGTACCCTTGAAATCGCGGGCTTTATCGCCTTTCATCATTGCCATTGGTCCACCACCAAAGGGGCCATGGCGAGCAGGGGGAGTCCGGCGTGTGGAGTTATTTTCTTGATTGCCATTGGAAGGCATTTGGGTTTTGTTGGCGTTACTCATGCTAATTCCTCCTGGCTTAATTGAGAAAGGGCAATGTCACGGTAAATTTCATTTGACTCCATTAATTCTTTATGTGTACCTTTCCCCACTACTCTGCCTTCGTCTAAAACAACGATATTATCTGCGCTTTTAATTGTGGCAACCCGTTGGGAAACAATGAAGACAACACTATCTGAGACATATTGTCGTAATGATTTTCTTAAGGCTGCATCAGTTTTATAATCCAAAGCCGAGAAACTGTCATCGAAGATATAAATGGATGCTTTTTTGGCCAATGCTCTGGCAATTGCCAGACGCTGTCGTTGTCCTCCTGATACATTGGTACCCCCCTGTGAGATCTCGGAGTCCAGACCGTTTTCCCTTTCTCGGACAAAGTCCGATGCTTGCGCTATTTCCAGGGCTTTTTGCATGTAGTCTGGAGATACCTCTTCATTTCCCAGGCGTAAATTGGTTTCAATGGTTCCAGAAAAGAGGTTACTGCGTTGAGGAACATACCCAATTTTCGAACGTAACTCATGCTGAGAAACATCTCGAATATCAATTCCATCGATCAGGATAGCTCCATTGGTAACATCAAAAAACCGTGGTATCAGATTGATAATCGTTGATTTTCCTGAGCCGGTGGTTCCAATGAAGGCTGTTGTTTCACCCGGGCAAGCTGTGAAAGAAATATCGTGAAGGATATCCTCTTCCGCATCCGGATAATGAAAGGATACATGCTTGAATTCGATCACACCTTTGAAGGGATCAGGGAAATTTTTCAATTGAGGTTTATCAACGATACTGGGTTCGGTCTCTAATATTTCAACAATACGTTCAGCAGAAGCGGAAGCTCGTGGCAACATAATAAACATGAAAGCCATCATCATGAATGCAAAGAAAATCTGCATGGTGTATTGGATAAATGCCATCATATCTCCCACCTGTATTTGAGCCTGTGCAACCTGATGTGAACCCACCCAAACCACCAAAATTGACACTGAACTCATCAGGAACATCATAATGGGCATCATGACGACCATTACCCGGCTGACGAAGAGCATATTACCCGTGAGATCGCGATTGGCTTTGTCAAATCGCTTTTCCTCGAAATCCTGGCGGTTGAAAGCACGAACTACCATCATGCCGGAAAGATTCTCTCTTACCACGCGATTGAGGTTGTCGATGAGGGTCTGAATGATTTTAAATTTCGGTAAGGTAACAGAGAAGGCTGACAACACCACACCTAATAAAACCACTACCATCCCGGCGATAATCCACCACATCGAAGGAGCCTTATCAAGTGCCCGAATGATTCCCCCCACGCCCATAATCGGTGCAAAGAAAACCATGCGGATGATCATCATTGTCACCATCTGAATTTGTGTGATATCGTTCGTGGAACGGGTAATCAGGGATGCAGTGGAAAACTTTTCAATTTCGGCTTTTGCGAAATTCGTCACACGCACAAAAACGGACTCTCGTAAATCACGTGCCACTCCAGCAGCAACCCTGGCGGAAAGCAATCCAACCGCAATAGTGGCAGCAGCCGAAATCAAAGAGAGTACCAACATCCATCCACCGGTTCTGAGGATATAACTGGATTGCAGGGAAGTAGTATCCACACCAAGAGCTTCGTATTCAGCTTTCACAGCAGCAATGCCCATTTGAGAAATCATACTCTCACCCAGGGTATTAAATTGTTCCTGAATTCCTGAGACCAATTGGGAGCGCTGTTGTGCTGGTAAATTCTTCAGGACTGAAAACAAATCCATACCTGCTGGTATCTGTGAAAGATCAAAACCCAGACGTTTTGCCATCTCGGATGCCGCTTCGGGATTGGCGGTGGCTTGTTGCAGGAAATTTACTGTCACCAAAGCACGACTGACAATAGGCGACAAAGTATCCTTTTGTGTCTGATCCAATTCCTGCAGTACGAATATTGCCTGGCCTTCGACCAATGGATATCGGGATATGATCTGTTCGTATCCTGAATCCGAAGGTTGCATGAGTTTATAAGCTGCAGTTACCTTATCAACTTCATCACTGGTTAGGAATAATTGAAGATCGTTGAAGGTTTCCTCACGGATGGCTTCTGGCAGGGAGGTGTCGACACCTCCTTGTTGAATGCCAATATTAACAATCCGGGAGAGGTAATCGGGTAGGGTTAGATCCACATTT
>DAOUGX010000066.1:0-2589 GCA_034428855.1 Anaerolineaceae bacterium
TTCTTGCGGGGTTTTTCCCTTCTCGTTCGATTCTGAAGGTTGAGTTTGCTCTGTCATTAATCCTCCTGAGATGGTTAAGCTCCTATAATTGTAGCAGAGCTTAATTAATACGACATTCAGCTGAGAAGGGAACTTAGTAGTTGGAAAATCAAGTAAAATCACTGAAAGGAATACTTGAATGATCCATTTAAGATCTGTACAGGTAAATAGTCTGGAAAATACTCCACCAACCTATCCATTCAATTTACCAGTTATCCGGCAATTACCCAAAATTACATTCACAGCACCAGTCACTTTTTTTGTCGGCGAAAATGGATCGGGCAAATCCACGCTGATTGAGAGTATCGCTATGGCAGTCGGATCCATTGTGATTGGAAGTGAGACTCTTCAAAAAGATGTCACATTGATATCTGTCAAAAAATTAGCCGATATTCTGCGACTTACCTGGAATAAACGCACGCATAAAGGATTCTTCCTTCGCGCTGAAGATTTTTTCGGTTATGCGAAGCGTATGGCAAAATTACGGGCAGAGATGCAAGCAGATATGCAGGAAATGAAAGAAAAAACCAAAGATCGCTCCAAACTGGCACAAATGTTAGCTGAGGTTCCATTCCAACGTGAACTTAATGAAATGACTCAAAACAAATCGGATGCCTTGAACCATTTTTCGCATGGAGAAAGATTTTTGGAATTATTTAAATCACGTTTTGTGCCGGACGGGCTATATTTATTGGATGAACCGGAAGTACCACTTTCGCCATTACGCCAATTGTCACTTATCTCGATGATGAAGCAAATGGTGGCTGAAAATGCCCAATTTATAATTGCCACACACTCCCCGATCTTGATGGCTTTCCCGGATGCAGAAATTTTAAATTTTGACCAATATCCCATTCAATCGATCGCATTTGATGATTTGCCACATGTTGAAATCATGCGTGGTTTTTTGAACAACCCACAGGCTTACTTAAAACATTTATAATCAAATTCCATCAGCCTGATCAACTTTTAGTAAATTGATTTTTATTTGCTTGCATTTATTCTAATTGGGTATAAAATTATCATGTTTGGTTATGGAGGGCATAACCAAAACAAACAATAAGGGTTTATACCTTTCAAGGATGCCAAAATCGTCAACCCACAGTTTATGAAAATCCCTGATTAGCAGGATTATTTAATTACTGGTTAGGAAGGAAAATAGCATGAGTTCAATATCTCAAGGCGTAAAGTCCAGTGTTGTAATCAAAACTCGAAGTCGAAATTACCTGTTATACATGATCATTTTTATGGGTATGGTTGCAATTATGGATCAATATTTGTCCACCATTAAAACAACAGCCCTTCCCTACATACTGGAAGAGTACAAATTAACCGCATCAAATTTTTCTTACCTCGAAGCGGTTTACTTAGCATTTACATTTTTGATTTTCTTGCTGAATGGATTGACCGATCGAATCGGTCGACGCCTTTCCATTCTATTATTAATCCTCATCATGGGATTGGCTTCTTTTGGGGTTTTGTATTTCACACCCAGTATTCACTGGTTTATGATCATGTACACCCTGGCAATTTTTGCAACCGTGTCCAATATGTGGACCATCCCAGTCAGTGAGGAATCGCCGGCTGAAAAAAGAGCAAAATATGTAGCCATCGTTTACATTATTGGTTTAATCCCACTTCAAGCATTACTTCCTCCCTTATTAATGAACACATTAGGATTAAGCTGGAAATGGATGTACGGTGTCATGTTCATCTTTATGGTACCCATATTGGTCATGTGGGCATTTATGAAGGAAACAAATCGCTTTGAAGCTATTCAAACAGAGCGAAAAAGCGGATTGCGCAAAAACCATTATTTTGGATTGGGAGTTATTGACCGAAAAGATGTTCGTTACATCATCATCTCCTCTGCCATTTGGTTTGCCTGGTTGACTTACCAATTCTTCTATTATTGGGCGGGTTATTACTTCATGACCATCAAAGGTTACACGCTCAATCAATGGTCCATGGTTCTGCTGGTGACGTTGATTGTCGCCATGATTGGTGGATATTTAAGTGGTTGGATTATGGATCGAATAGGTCGGAAACCAGCCTTAATTTCAGGATGTATCGGTCTTTCGATGGTTTTGGTATTAATGGGTTTTGGCCAGGGATTTTTATTGCCGGTTTCAGCGGTATTGATGGGCTTTTTCACCTCTTTCACTTATACGTGGATCGTCGTATATATTCCTGAAGTTTTTCCCACCGAGAGACGGGGTGCCTGCATGGGATGGACGACCACCATCGCCCGTGCTTCCTATGTCCTGGGGCCTTTATTAACCGGCTATGTACTCAGCCTATTCCCCACCATGGAATGGTTCTGGGTGGTTGGGGCTGTGGTAATCCTTTTGCCCATTGTGATCATCCTGTTCCTTAACCCTTCGGAAACAAAAACGCAGGAGTTGGAAGAAATCGAGACTGCCAGAATTTAGTTGACATTCAAGAGAGTCGGGAAAAAGCCCGGCTCTTTTTATTTAATATCATCAAGTATGTGTTCAATTTCCTGCCAGCGCTGATAAGTATGTGCAATTTCAGCTTCCAGCCATTTCA
>DAOUGX010000067.1:0-4477 GCA_034428855.1 Anaerolineaceae bacterium
GATCGCAATGGTGGATCCCACGACCACACCCAGAATGAAGTGATACATGAAGCTGTAAGCCTTCTTAAAAAGCCAGTTGATCAGTTTGGCAAATACCAGTACACATAACACCACCCCCAGAATGAGCGGAAGAATCACCCCAAAATCCAGCTGGCGGATGCCACTCGCCATGGGTTGGTACAGACCTAAATAAATCAGGAAGTTGGACGGGCTCATGCCTGGCACAACCAGACCTAACCCGAAGATGAAACCGCTCAACAACCAGGTGAGTAAATTGGTGGTGATGTTTCCGGCAGTGATTGTCTCTCCCCAGCGCATAAAAGCCAATGTCGCAGCAGCAAAGATCACCAGCACCAGCCAATGCCAGGATTTACGACCCTGTTTGCCAGCGGTTTTAAATAAGGAAGGGAATGTCCCAGCGATAAATCCCACAAACAACCAGATGAATTGTGCGGGGTATTTATCAAAAGCAAATTCGACCACGGCGGAAAAGCCCACCACGCCGATCACCCCACCAATGCCTATCGGCAAAAAGAAGAACACGTTTTGCCAGAATTTATGAAACACATTCGCCAGAAAACGCACCATCGGTTCATAAATGCCGAAAACCACAGCCAACACCCCACCCGACATCCCCGGCAGGATAGCCCCGATACCAATCAAAATGCCTTTAATCAAGCGTATGAACCAATCCAGCAGAAAGCTGGGCTTCATTATTTCCTGCAAGGTTTTTTTTGTTGTAGTGTTGGTTTCACTCATATTTTTCTCACCTGGAAGTGGATTCTGCCAATGGCAACCCCCTGATTGTACATGAGAAATGGAAAGAATGACAAGAGATGAAATCTGGATTGACCATTTCTTCAACGCTCTGAAGTGATGAACTATATGCTCCGAAAATGGACCTTTGAAAACATCGTATAATTCGCTTAATCACAGTAAATCCCATGAAATCAAAAATTATCTTATTAGCCGTGTTAATCATTCTCACAGGTTGTAATCGTCAGGAGAAATTTCCTGACAAGATAATGTCACAACCCTCTCCTTTTATTGAACAACCGGCCATTGAATTAACACTGGAATTTACACCAACCCCTCGCTCTGCGACGATTACCCCGCTGGCTACCCACGCCCTACCAACCAGTGATCCGCCATACGATCCCCCTGCAGATTGGATGCTGCAAGCAGATGAAAATCTGGGATTTGCGATGAAACTTCCGAATCAGTGGGAGCTGGTTGAGCCACAAACCTGGAGTGGGACGAGTGGCTCCTTGGCTTATCAAATACGTCGAAGCCATTTTGCTGGACCGAACGCAATTTGCCAGATTGAGGTTAACAGCAACCCCCATTTTGGCAGCCGACCCACCCTTCAATTGTGGAACAATAACCAGGGTTTTTACGGCTGCGAGATCCTGCCCTCTGATGATGCCAATGAACCAAAAGCGTTGTTGCTGGCCTGGTATCCCAATTCACATGATACTGGTGTCATCCTTGAGTTTGAGTTGACACCCCGCTATGTAAACCCGATTAAAAATAGCTTACAACCTTGGGGCCTATCGCCCACCAGTACGTCGAACAGTTTACCTTCAACACCAGTTGTCAATTATCAAATATCAGAGTACGCTGGTCTCCAATTCGAAGAATACTATGTCACCAGTGAGGAATGGTATCGCAAACATGATGTCGAAGCCTTTGCCAGCCGGTTGCCGGGAGAAGCAAAACAACGTAAAGCAGATCTTCAAAACAATTGGAAAAAGCAAATCCCCTATGTCAATCAGCTGCTAGCTCCCTTTGATATTCAAATCAGCGATTGTACAGCTTCTTCCTGTAATACCCCGATTCTCGAATTGGGTGAGAATTATCCCGATCAAAAATCCATATCGGTACTGAGAATTGGCGAACTGCTAATCAATCAGTCCGGAACAAGATTCATCTTGCCTGTCGATGAGCTCGACACTTATAAACGCTATTTGGTCACTGAAGACAAGGTCGAGAACCAGGATTTCTCCCCGTTTTATTCCGCGCTTGGATACGTCCCCACTTATGCATTCCTCGATGATGATTTGATTGAACTGGCATTTGATCAGGATTATCTTGCAGGTGCTGGTTATTCTCTTGGATTACAAGTCCTCCGTAATGACGAAATAATCTTCACTTACACAGTTTTGCCCCCCAACCCCGCCAGCGGTCCCGTGCGAGGTTTGTTTGTGTATGAAAATCACTGGTATCTGGAGGTAGCTGACATTCTTATTCGGGATGGGGTTGTGCTGAATGAAGAAGCCAAAAGCAGCGAGATTTTTACATTCCATTTTTTGAATGAAAAACCTATTTATTTCTACCGCCAGGAAAAAGATATACATATATTTTACAATGAAGAAGTTTTACCGATCACCTACCAGCGCGTGATTCATGAACCAATGTGCTGCTCTGGAGGTATGGTTAATATGACCCTGGCGCAGGATGCATTGGGATTCTATGCTCTACGCGAAGGTAACTGGTACTATGTGGTCATTTCGCCAACAAATAATTGATCGTGAATATCCTCCAGTATTAAAATTGACGAAGTAATGACATGATAACCCATCAGCCATAATCAGGAGTAAACCATGAACCGAAGTATGCGTCGCAAAGATCGTCAGATGAGCCAGGAGTCTGCTCAGGAATTATTAAAACAAGGAGATTACGGCGTTCTCTCCAGTGTGGATGAAGAAGGTCAACCTTATGGTGTCCCGGTCAATTATGTCTATGATGGAGAAAAAACCATTTACTTCCATTGTGCCAGAGAAGGGCACAAATTGGATAATCTGCGATCCAATCCCAGGGTTTGTTTTACCATCGTTGGTAACCACCAGATCATGGATTGGATTTTTTCCACTGCATATGAAAGTGTCATTATTTTTGGCACCGCCAAAGAAGTGGACGGTCATGAAAAATACATGGCATTACGTTTGCTGGCTCAAAAATTCAGTCCCGATTATATGGATGAGTTTGAGAAGGACATAGACAAAGCCATTATTCCAACTGCCGTGGTGAAAATCAACATCCGGCAAATCACCGGCAAAGAACGGAAATATGATAGCAATATCAATAATTAATCTCTTTTATAAAATAAATATTGTTCATTCATCGAAGAGGTTTTTTTCAATTTTCAGGCACTTTGGAATAATGCGCATGAATGATACCCCATTTGTTCTCTTTTTTAACGAATATAAATGTTACCCGGCTCATACTGGGTTGATCAAAATTTAATTCTTGAAAGGCCGTTACATAAAAAACCTCAGAATTCAAATCATATTTTTTTACATCCTTAAACTTCACATTATTGCCAGGTTTGCCATTTTCTCGGATCCAATTATGAATATTTCTGACCCCATCTGCACCAATAGGACCAGGAATAAAATCCTCAATCTCACTAAATTTATCATCGTCCAACCAAAGGACTTCTTCAGCTTTATCTGGATTCGCTTCATTTGCTGCTTCTTCCAGTCTTTTTATTAAAATCAAATCGATTGAATTCATCTTTTCCCTCGGCAATAAGTTGACCACAATTCCTTACAATAATTTAAGTATATAGGATCAATTTCATTAATTGGAAAATATTAAAATACATTCAGTCAATAGAATTCACTTTTTCCAAAAACATATAAAACCTTCACTATCCTCAAAGATCACATCACAATATTGCCTGACCTGGGATAAATATTCATCCCCTTGATCGCCATGGAAATAGACTGCATCCTGCCGGAAAAGGACCAGGTAAGCCTCATCGGCTGTTAATTCGATCTCCCCCTTGGCAGCTTGAGGTAAATCGAGGGCATATGGGAAACGCCCTGAATAGAAAAAAAGAATTTCTTCATTATTGGAAGCCATGGTGACATTTGGATCCAATGCGATTGCCTCGCGTACCAGGTCTGAATCCTCCCATCGTTTGCTGGTGTACCCCATTCCATAATGGTGTTGATCATACAGGTATAATCGCAGACTTCCGTGAAAATACAGGATTGAAATAAGCGCATACACAAGCAATAGCCATTCCAAAGGGCGTATACCTCGCCAGCCGATTTGTTTGGGCAAAGAAAAAATCGCTCCCACCAACAAAATCCCAGCGAATAATATCGGGCTGAGCAGCCGTCGATCCACCGCTGGAGCGGCACTCGAGAAAATGAAACTGAGCATATGAAAAATCAGATAAGCCAATAAAAACAGTGCGATGGTGGTTAACCAAACCAGATGGATTCTACCGGATGAATTATTGCTCTTTTTGCGATAAGATTTCAGACCGATTCCCAACACCACCAGGACAATCAATGATCCCAGAGCAAATTTCCATTCAGCCGGTAGGATATGATTCCCCCGTAAAATAAAAGGGATCCACCCGGTCATCACTCCCCAGGCATTCTGGAAATAATCAACAAAATCCAGACGCAGATTGTCTCCGGACAAAACAGAACGCCCGCCTATCGTGCGATTATTTATGAAA
>DAOUGX010000068.1:0-2906 GCA_034428855.1 Anaerolineaceae bacterium
TTATCAGGCAGCTTCCAATGGTGCACTGTATGGATCCAGATATTGGGTATTAGCACCCCTCAGTCTGCTGCTGATCTCGGGATTTGCTTTTTCATTGTGTGGTTCTGCTCTAGAAAAAATCCTTAATCCTCGATTGCTTGACGATTGATGAAGATTGGTCAGCTTTGCGATTCCGTCGCTCGGATTTTGTGAAGCGATCATAATTTCAGTCGAATGACAGGGCTGAAAGTTTCCATTTAGATTTTTAAGATCTTTCAATTCGTTTCAACAAGAATTCGATATAATCTTTATAACTGGTTTTATTTCTCTGGAGGACCTATGCGCAGAAAAAAATGGTATCTCTTTATTCTAATTTTTCTGATGACAGCCTGTCAGGTGTTTACGCCTGAACCAACCTCTCCAACCGAAATTATTACAGATGAAGCACCGCCATCAACGCAGGCTTCCAACACACCAGGTGTATTGGTAACTGCGAGACCTGTCTCCGCGCCGGTGGATTTTAATACGATTTCCTGGCAACAATTAACCATGCAGCCAGCGACTGTGTTTACCCCTGACGATACTGTTTCTACGTATCCAGGATTGCCAGTCGTATTAAGCAACATTCAGAACAGAGCTGTGATCAGTGGCCTGACGGTTGACCAGCAGGTTTTTCTGGCGCAAAATGGTTTTATTGTCATTGATAGCCAGGAAGAACAATTCAGGGAAATCCGTAACTCCGTTGCGCTGGAACAGGGACAACCCTATTTTCTAACCACCGATGCAGTTTACCATGCCTTGCATGTCAGTTTCAATGATCTGTTGGAAGCATTGGAAAAAGAGTCTCTACGACCGGTCATGATCCGATTATTGGAAGCTCTTTATGTAAAGGTAAGCGAATATTATCAATCCAGCCAGGGAAGTGATCTGGAGGTGGATGCATTATTGGCACGCAACTATCTGGCTGTGGCCATTAAATTGTTTGCTCCGGATTTTTCGCTACCGGTTGATGTTGAGAGCCTGATTGCAGCCCAGATAGACCAGATTTATGCGGAAGCCGGAAAAGGAGAATCGGCTCTGATACCTGGCTTTTTGGATGATTACAGCGCGTATCGCCCTGTTGGTCATTACTCCGGTAGCCAGGAATTACAGCAATATTTTCGAGGGATGACCTGGCTGGGTCGAGTTTCATTCGCCCTGTTGAGTACGGATCCTGCCATCCAACCGGGCAAAGCACCATTAATCCTCACACTGGCTTTGAGAGAAACAAAAATCGATGATGTGCCTGCTTATAAAGTCTGGTTGTCCATTTTCCAGGTGTTGGATTTCATCATTGGACCATCAGATGACCCGGGACCGATGGAATTGAACGCATTGATGGAAAAGGTGTATGGTTCGGACATCTATCTTGATTTACTCCAGGACCAAAGCTTATGGCAGGAATTTTTATCCCGGGCGAATGAATTACCTGCACCACAAATCAGTTCCACCTTTCAAGACTCTTCCATGGAGATGGAGTATGAACGTGATTGGCGCTTTATGGGGCAACGCTTCACCCTGGATTCCTTCATTTTTCAGCAATTGATCACAGATAAAGTTACACGTAGGGAATTTCCAAAAGGATTGGATCTGGCTGCGGTTTACGGATCGGAGGATGCAGTAAGAAGCCTGGAATTATTGGGCGAAACACGTTATCCGAATTACCAGGAACAACTCAAAAAAATGCAGCAATTTGTCAGCGAACTCCCGGATGAATTCTGGACTGAGCGTTTTTACAATGCCTGGCAATATTCATTTCAGGCTCAAATCGAGCCAAAGGGGTTGGTCTACCCCGACTTTATGAAATCGACTGCCTGGCACTACAAGGAGATCAACAGCATGTTGGCGAGTTGGGCTGAATTAAAACATGACACCATTTTGTATTCAAAAATGCCGGAAGGGCTGGGGGGTGGCGGGCCGCCCGTCTCGGGTCCAGCTCCAGCATTTGTGGAACCCAACCCGAATGTCTTTTATCGTCTGGCGTTTGCTGCGCGTACTTTATATGATGGTCTGAGTGCCACGATCTTTGATTGGCAAAATCGAGGCTGGATACAGACAGAATTTACCGGTCAGCCAGGATTACAGGAATATCTAAACCATATCCTGCAATTGGGGGATAAAATGGAGAGTTTCGGTGAAATTGCCGCGCGGGAAGTGAGGGGTGAATCTCTGACCCCCGATGACTATTATCGTATTACCGCTTGTCTGGAATATAAAGAGTGTGTAGACCCGAGAGGTTACATGGGAGATTCAATGAAACCTGAACCCATTCCTGTGGTAGCAGCAGTCTCCGGATTTGAAAACCAGATTATGGAAGTCGGGGTTGGGTTATTGAATCGCATCTATGTCGCCATCCCGATCAACAGTGAAATATTTATTGCTCAGGGGGGTGTCCTCAGTTACTATGAATTTATTCAACCGCGTGAAGATCGGCTTACTGATGAAGCCTGGCGCGAGAAATTGCAACAGGATCCTCCCAATCGTCCTGCCTGGGCTACCAATTTCATCATACCGGGGGGCCAGGTAAAGGATGTGCTAGCTTTTCGGGTTGGTGATGTGTATCTGATAACCGATGAAGGTGGTGATCCGCCATTGAATCTACGGGCGGAACCATCACGGAACACTGAAGTTGTCACTACAATGGTTACGGGCACGTATTTTGAAATCATTGACGGGCCGCAATTGGTTGGGAATGAAACCTGGTGGAAGGTGCGAGTCTTTGATGACGGTAACGAAGGCTGGGTATTGGAAAATCAGGCCTGGTATCGAAGATCTTACTAGGACCATTGATGTAGTGCCTTTTTGAAACGAGTTAAGATTAAATTAAGCATGCTTTTCAATAAAAAAGAATTCATAAACGAAAGATACTTAAAGTGACGGCTGTAAAT
>DAOUGX010000069.1:0-6614 GCA_034428855.1 Anaerolineaceae bacterium
GACCAATAATACCAAAGAAAGCCCAATAATACTACCCAATAATGGATATACCCAGCTAGATTCTGTGTCCTGATTCTGACCACCTGGTTTATTTTGTGTAGTTGGTTTTGAAATGGAAGTACGACCAGGTACAGGAGTATTCTCTGATTCCTCAACATTCGGTGATGCAGTGATTTGATTTCCACCTTCCTCTTGTTCAGGGTACCCCTCTTGAGGTTGAGAGCTGCTTTGTGGTTGAGGGTAACCTTCTTCACCTGCGGATTGAGTTGATCCAGGTTGAGGAACGGGATACCCGCTGGTTGGATTGGCAGAACCGCTGGTTGGCACAGGATAACTAGCGTTGGTTTCCCGAACATTGAAGGTAGTTCTGGTGGGACTTCGATAAGGGATGATGAAAGGGGTTCGGGTATTTGTTGCGGTCTGAAATCTTGTGCGTGTAGGTGTAAGAGTAATCGTTCGTGTCGCTGTAATGGTCGGTGTGGTTGTAATTGTTATGGTTCCACTGGTAGTAATTGTTGGGGTCAATGTGATTGTTGGAGTTTGCGTTATTGTTGGTGTTAAAGTTATTGTCGAAGTTGATGTTCTTGTCGAGGTAGGTGTCGGTGGTCGAGGGGTAGCTGAGATTATATTTGAATAAACTGAAAGTAAATTAGTTCCAATAATTTCCAAACGATATTCATACCCAATCAGATTTACGACATCATTATCAACCAGGGAATAATTAGCCCCTGTGGAAGCACTACCTGTATGTACAATAAACGGACTGATTCGATTGAAGATAGAAGTTCCTGCCTGCCTTCTTTGAACATAAAAACCACTTGTGTTAAGTTCACTGGCGGTTGACCAGTTAATAGTGACCTGCATATCACCAGAACTGGCTGAAAAATTCGTTAAAACAGCTGATGCAGGTTGACCAATCAGTCCAATGACAAACGGTGTGAAATTCAAATCGTTTAATAAGCCTGGCCGACCGGTTGTATCAACCTGGACAGAAATTTCCTTATTAGTTGAATTACAGGTGGTAACTTGCCCATTTGCTCCGGTGGCTGATGGCCCATTAGGATTCTGACCGGTCGTGTTCCAGCCTGTTGTAATCATTTGGTCTGGGTCATACCACCATAAAGGATATAATGCTGGATTACTTTGACCACAATATGTGGTGGATTCGAGATTTGCCACACAGGCTGAATTAAGGTCATACTTAAGAAAAATATTCAATTCCTGAATATCTGTAGTTCCTTGAGCCAGGAAAATATCAAAATAATTACTGCATGGTACCAATGTGGAAATCGAACCCGAACTCAAAAATGGGGTATTTGATGCATTATTACCATGATTTACGATATAGATATTAAAATCTGACCCAACTGGGTTGGTGAGAGGTCGCTGAACAGCAATACTATTCTCAAAATATTGCTGTTTTGTTGATGTCACAGTTACGATTTGAGCCTGAACACCAGGGGAATTAAGATTATCAATGATAGCGCTACCTAACCTTTTACCAGATTGCGAAGTACAATCCGGGGCAGCATTCGCTGGTAAGACTCCGATACCCCAATAGTTATGATCCACCAATCCTAAATTTGCAGCTCCACAGGTTATTTGAGCGCCAGTTCGATTATTTAAAATATTATTGGCAGTGACCATCAATTGACCGGATCCAGAATTGACAGGTTTGTTAATTGCATATCCAGTATTTCCTGTGATGTTATTGAACTGAATATTAATTTTGCCCAGATTGTTAATTATTCGAATGGCATCATTGCCCTTAGACAGCGTACTTGAGAGAATTTCAATATCCTCGGTACTATCAATAACGAGTAAATCGCGGTTTTGAAGGATACAGAATCCATCATCAATGGAAAGGTTTTTGACTACGTTTTTATTTCTAAATAAAAGAATTGGTTGAGAACATGTCAAAGAATCACTTGTTATGGAAGAATTATTAATTCCTTGAATAGTCAGTGGTTTATCTATTTGTACTGTATTGCTTTTTATTGGGTAAACACCAATGATATTTATGCTTGAATTATTATCTACAACATCGACCGCATCTTTTAATCCGGTACCAAGACCTGATGCCAAATCGTCTTTAGAATTGATGTAACAGGGTGAATTGGTTCCACAAGTAGAAGCATCTTTAGCTACAAAAACTGTGTTACTGGTTGGGGCAACAGCAATAAAGTTAAAAGATTGTTCAGTTAATGCCCAACCCACTGTGTCTCGTTCATATACCCGTATCAATGTTGAACCATTGTTGGTAGCAGTTTTCCCCAAACGAAAATAAAAATCCAGGGTATCGCCAAAATAATTTAAGTTCAAAGCGGATGTTACACCTGAAACTAAAACATAATCAGTTGGTGCTGGTCCACATTGATCGGTATTTGTTGAATAAATGGCTCCAGATAATTTTCCAAATGTTTCAAAATTTCCTTCAGTAATAGCCCAATTTGCTGGCGTATATAAACATACCTGGATATTTGCAGTTGGTGATGGAGAATAACGGAGTAAATCAAAACTGGTCTGGAAATTCAAACGTTGACCTGCTGCGCAACCTCCTAGGGGGCAACGGTCTGGGCTTACCATTGAATTACTTGATGCGTTTACAGGAGATGCCGGTACACTGGAGACAGACATCGCTAAACCGATGAATGCAATAATCCAGATGAACCAAACAATTAATCTTTTTATCATGCAACCTCAATTGGAAAACTGATAAAACGATTATACAGTATCCATTTATAAACCATAACAGGAAAATTAAGATATTTTTACCTGAGTGGAAAAGTTATAACAAGACTTTACTCAGGAATAACTTTGTACGTTCATTGGTCGGGTTGGTAAATAAAATATTTGGAGGTGCTTCTTCAACAATTTGGCCTTCGTCCATTAAAATTGCTCGATTTGCGGCAGCTCTGGCAAATCCCATTTCATGAGAAACAACAACCATTGTCATTCCTTCTTTGGCCAAGGCTAACATTACGTCCAGAACTTCCTGAATCATTTCCGGGTCTAATGCGCTGGTAGGTTCATCAAACAACATAATTTTTGGATTCATCGCTAATGCTCTTGCAATAGCGACTCTTTGTTGTTGACCACCCGACAATTGAAGTGGATATGCCTGGGCTTTTTCAGGGATTCCAACTTTTTCCAATAATTGCATGCCAATTTTCTTGGCTTCTACAATATTGCGTTTTCTCACAACCGTTTGGGCTAATGTAAGATTTTCAAGAACACTCAAATGTGGGAATAAGTTAAATTGCTGAAAGACCATTCCGACTTCTGTGCGGACAGCATTAATGTTTTCCGCCGAATCGAGAGTAATCCCATCCACAACAATTTTTCCCCGATCGAACTCTTCTAATCGATTGATACATCTTAATAAGGTAGATTTCCCTGAACCAGAAGGTCCAATAACAACTACTACCTCCCCTTTTTGAATGTCTAAGCTCACACCACGTAAAGCATGGACGTGCCCGAAATATTTATGGATCTGTTCGATGTGAATAATTGGTTCCATTTTAGCGCTCCAATCTGGTTTTTCGTTCAATCCAGGTCACAATTCTGGCTGAAAAGAGGGTCAGAACCAGGTACAGTAAGGCTACCATCACCCAGGTTTGAACCGGGATAAAATTCGCTGCCATGAATTCACGACCACGCCGGGTTATATCTGCAACTGCAACAACACTGACCAGTGAAGAGTCCTTGAGTAATGTAATGAACTCATTGCCAACGGGAGGAAGAATCACTCGGATTGCCTGAGGCAGAATGACATAACGCATGGATTGGAAATAATTCATTCCAAGGCTTCTGGCGGCTTCCATCTGACCTTTTGAGATACTTTGAATACCTGCCCGGTATACTTCACTCATATAGGCAGCATAACAAAAAGTTAAGCCTATGATTGCCATCAAAATTGGATTGGCTCGATATTTTGCCAGACTCTCTATGGAAGTCAGATTACCAAACCCTTGAATAACAGAAGGAAAGGCGAAATACCAAAACATTAATTGAACCAACAGGGGAATACCTCGTACCAATTCGACATACACTGTGGCAATCCCGTTGAGGATTAAATTTTTTGAAATTCTTCCTAAACCTGCCACTAATCCAAAGAATAGAACCAAAATGAAAGAAACTAAAGTTGTGTAGATTGTGACACCGATACCATCTGAAACAAAGAGCAGGATGCGTTTGAATGGATCGGGTTTAAAAACAATTAATAAAAGAATAATTACAATTACGGCGAACAATAAAATCCACCATTTATCAAAATACATTTTTTGAGGGGGTTGATGGGTATCTTTTGGCTCTTTATTATTTTCAGGTGAAACCATTTGAGATTCTCCATTTTAAAAAAGCCTGGGAGGTATATCTCCCAGGCTTTTATGATTGATTATTTATTCTCCGGTGAGGTATTTAGCTGCCAGATCAGCAACAAAACCGGAATCAATTACGGCTTTCAAGGCTGGATTGATTTTATCCAGTAAATCCTGGCGATCTTTACATATCGCTATTCCGTAAAACTCATTGGTGAAGACTTCTCCAACAGTCATAATTTTCTCTGGATTTTTTTCTATAAAACCTAAAGCAGTAGGATAATCAGCAATTACCGCATCAATCTGACCATTCATCAAATCCAGAAATGCCAGATCATAAGTGTCGTAAGGCTTATATTCGACACCTTCAATCGATTGTGCTTCAATTTCACCTGTTGTTCCTAATTGAGCGCCAATGATTTTTCCATTCAGATCTTCTTTTGTTTTGATTTCAGTATTTCCGGCTTGAACCGTGATAATTTGACCAGCATCTACATATGGGTCACTGAAGAGAAATTGTTCTTTACGTTCATCCGTTATGGTGATCGCTGCAATTGCCATGTCATACTGACATTCAGATAATCCGGCTAACATAGGATCAAAAGGTAAATTTATAAATTCATACTGGATTCCAGCCTGATCTGCAACAGCTTTCATTAATTCAATATCAAAACCGATCAGTTCCTTGGTTGCTTCGTCAACCATTTCAAATGGTGGAAATGTGGCGTCTGTTGCGATGGAAATAACCTCTGGTGCTGGATAACCCGCACCGCTTTGATCCGCAGGTGGTTGTTCCCCAGCTGGATATCCTTCACTTTCCTCACTGGCAGGTACCTGGTCCATAGGATAACCCTGGTCATCTGTAGCTGGTTCAGGCGCTTTATCTTGTGCACAAGCACTCAATAATAGACTCGATACCATCAATAAAGAAAGTACAACAATAATGGTTCTTTTCATGATTCTCCTCCGAAATATAATGTTTTTGTTTGATGAGAAATTTTGGGCAACTTACTTACACGATAAATTATAGCATCTAATATGTGTCTATGAAGCAAGTGAATTAAAAATTATTCATATTTATACGCATAAAAGAGGAATTGATGAATGATACAATAAATACAGGTTGGATAAAGGAGATAATCATGAAAAGTATTCAAAGAGTAATCATCTTTGTTCTGGATGGAGTTGGTGCCGGAGCAGCACCTGATGCAAACGATTATGGTGACATTGGCAGTAATTCATTATCCAATACGGCCAAAGCTGTTGGAGGTTTAAAACTCCCAAATCTTGAAAAACTTGGATTTGGAAGAATTACGGAGATGGAGGGTGTTTTTCCAGTAAATCCGGCAATTGGTTCATTTGGTAAATTGACACCAAAATCTGCTGGAAAAGATTCGGTAACTGGCCACTGGGAGCTGATGGGAATTTATTTGAGAGAGGCATTCCCGGTTTTCCCAAATGGTTTTCCACAAGAAGTGATTAAACAATTTACTCAACTTACAGGACTGGAAGTTTTAGCCAATAAAGCTGCTTCTGGAACTGAGGTGATCCAGGAATATGGTGAGGAACATTTAAAGTCAGGAAAACCAATTATTTACACATCAGCAGATTCTGTTTTTCAGATTGCCGCCCATGAAGATATTATTCCACTTGAAAAGTTATATCAAATTTGTGAAATCTCCCGTGAAATGTTAGTAGGTAAGTATGGAGTTGGAAGAGTGATTGCACGTCCATTTGTAGGAGACCAAGTCGGAAAATTTCAACGAACCAGTCATAGACGCGATTATCCAAGATATCCTGAAACAGAAACAATGATGGACAAATTGATTTCATCAGGATATAACGTTTACGCGACCGGGAAAATTGATGATCTGTTTGGGCACAGAGGCATTACTAAAACGAATCACACGACCAACAATCATGATTCCATCAAAGCCACAATTGGGTTCATGAAAAACGAATTTCAAGGTCTTCTTTTTGCTAATTTGATTGAATTTGACCAAATTTACGGTCACCGAAACGATCCACGGGGCTATGCAGATGCCCTGGAAGAGTTTGATCGATTTATCCCTCAAATAATCGCGAATTTAAAATCCACAGATATCGTCATGATTGTTTCAGACCATGGAGTGGATCCGACGACTGAAAGTACAGATCATTCCCGTGAATTCAGTCCATTACTTATATTCGGAGAACCGGTTAAGTCCAATGTTGATCTTAAAATTCGGGAAACGTATGCGGATGTTGGAGCAACAATTGCGGAAATATTTAATTTGGAAAATCCCCAAATTGGTA
>DAOUGX010000070.1:0-10751 GCA_034428855.1 Anaerolineaceae bacterium
ATGAATTCAAAAGAAAGAGTGTTATGTGTTCTTGATCATAAAGTTCCGGATCGAATACCGATTGATATTGGTTCTTCCATGATGACCGGAATACATAAATTTGCCTATCAAAACTGGAGAAAATTTATAGGCCTTCCAAAAGATGAAAAAATCCATTTTTTTGAACCATCTATGCAAATCGTTTTCCCCTCTGAGGATTTTCTTAATTATTTAGAAATTGATACCCGTCCTGCTTTACCTGCCTGGCCGGAAAGTTTTCCGTTAACAATTCAAAATGATCAAGAATCACAGTATTACTATGATGAATGGGGGTATGGATTAAAGATGCCACTCAGTGACCCAATCTATTACAGTCTTTTTTTTCACCCGCTGAAAAATGCACAGGTTGTATCAGACCTAAGAAAGCATCAATTTCCAGACCCAAAAGACAAAACGCGTCTAGTACCTATTTCGGATCAAATCACTCGAGCCGAACATTCTAAAAAAGCGATTGTATTAAACAATGTGTGTGCAGGAACTATGGAAGTTGCCAGTTGGCTACGAGGATTGGATCAATTCTTAATAGATCTGGCATTGCAACCGGAAATGGCGGAGTATTTACTTGATAAAGTAGTGGAATTTAAATTGGAATATTGGGATATGGTTCTGACAGAATTTGGGGATCGTGTGGATGTTGTGGTGGAGTCGGATGATCTCGGTACACAAACAAGCCAATTGATCTCTCCAAAGTTTTATCGTAAGTATATAAAACCTCGTCATAAAAAAATAATTAATTTCATAAAAAGTCGTACGCATGCAAAAGTCTTTTATCATTCCTGTGGTGTGGTACGACCTCTGATTTCTGATTTTATTGAAATTGGCGTTGATATTCTCAATCCTGTTCAATACAACCTTCCAGACATGGATGCCATTTCGCTGAAAAAAGAATTTTCGAATGATCTGGTGTTTTGGGGTGGAGGAGTTGATACCCAATCGATCCTTAGCTTGAAAAATCCAGAAATTGTCAGAGATGAAGTTCGAAGGCAGATTGAGAGGTTGGGAGAGAGGGGTGGTTTTGTTTTTGCTACTGTACATAATATTCAAAATGATGTGCCGGTAGAAAATCTCAATGCAATGTGGGAAACCATAATCCAGTATGGTACGTATTGACAGGTTATTCTAACTCGCCAAGAATCTTATTATTATTGAAAATTCTTTCCTAATAATTTTTTACAATCGAACAGCATATACAACCCAAAGACAATACCCATAAATTGGTGCTTGACTTTGATATCAGAATTTCCTATAATGTAAGAGCTTACATAAAAGAAGTTACAGTAAGATTTTCCTATGAAAAAACCTGATTCCACCATTTATGATGTAGCGAATGAAGCTGGGGTAAGTATTGCCACTGTTTCCAGAGTATTAAATTTTCCCCATCGGGTTAATGCGAGTACCAGAACAACAGTGATCAAAGCCATTGAAAAACTTGGCTATGTTCCAAAAGCAGAATCCAGGGCCAGAGCACTAATGGGGTCCAGACGAATAGGAGTATTAATCCCATTTTTTACGGAACCATCTTTTGTTCAACGTCTTCGAGGGATTGCTTCTGTGTTGAATAAAAAAGATTACGAGATGGTTGTTTACCCGGTCGATTCAAAAGAAAGAAGTTTAAGTTATTTAGAAACATTACCGATGCGAAAAATGCTGGATGGTCTGATTATTGTCTCTCAGGTTTTTGATCAGACCATCGCAAAAAGATTATTGGATTATCATTTGGAAACGGTCAGTATTGAATACAACGACCCAAATTTTACTTCCCTGGTAATAAATGACGAAAGAGGTGGAGAGTTAGCCACCCAATTTCTGATTGGAAAAGGGTACAAAAGAATCGCATTTATCGGTGGGCAAAAAAGCCCGGTATTCGGAGTTGACCCGATAATAAAAAGATTAAATGGATATAAAAAGGCTATTCGATCAGCTGGTCTGGATATTCCTGCCGATTTTATCAACGAATATGTGTATGATCACAAACAGATTTTAAAAAAATTAGTCGAATATGGTTTACCACTGGCAATTTTCGCTGCAACCGATTTACAAGCAATCACATTTATGAAAGAAGCAAGAATCATGGGGTTGCGCATCCCCCAAGATGTGGCTATTATAGGATTTGACAATATTGATATGGCAGAATTCTTTGGAATTACAACGGTTCATCAACCTTTAGATGAATCCGGAAGAATTGCTGCAAGTTTATTAATCTCCCGATTAACCAATCCAAATCAATCGAACCAGCATATTGAACTGCCATTGAAAATTATACAAAGGGAGACTGCTTAGTATTTGACGTATAGAGGAGGTGAAAGGATCAGGATATTTTGGTTGTATGTTCATCTAAAATTATTCAAAATCAAAATTTGGAGGAAGATATGAAATCGTTTTGGAAATTAATTGCAGTATTCGTACTTGCAACAATGGTATTAACCGCATGTGGTACACCTGCTGCAGAAGAACCTGCTGCTGCTGAAGAACCAGCTGCACCATCTGTAACTTTTAAAGCAGGCCAGGAATTAACTGATGCATATGCTGGGAAATATACGGGAACTGTCGTAACCATGCAGGGTCCCTTCACTGATGCAGATGCAGTAAAGTTTGATAATTCTGTAAAGGCATTTGAAGATGCTACCGGTATTGATATTCAGTACACTGGTTCAAAAGAGTTTGAAGCCAACATCTCCATTATTGTTGAAGGTGGGAATCCCCCGGATATCGTTGACTTTCCACAACCAGGTTTGTTAAAGAATCTTGTTGCTAAAGGCTATGGAGTGGATTTGACCAAAGTTATCAATCAGGATTGGCTGAAGGAAAATTACAATCAATCATGGTTGGACATGTCCATGATGCAGGGTCCTGATGGTGCCATTATGGCTGGTGTATGGGGTCGTGTGAATGGTAAATCACTGGTCTGGTATCCAAAGAAAGAGTTTGATGCTGCTGGTTATAAAGTTCCTACCACCTGGGAAGAAATGATAGCCCTTTCAGACCAAATTGTAGCTGATGGTGATGCTCCCTGGTGCGTTGGAGTTGAATCTGGTGCTGCAACCGGTTGGGCAATGACTGACTGGGTGGAAGAATTAATGCTCCGTACTACATCTCTGGAAAATTATGATAAATGGGTGGCTGGCGAACTGAAATTCGATTCACCTGAAGTACGAAAAGCCGTTGAAGAAGTGTCAAATATCTGGTTCAAAGATGGCTATGTCTATGGTGGGCGTGGTGCAATTGCTACCACATTCTTTGGTGATGCCCCCAAACCGATGTTTGATACACCTGTGAGATGCTGGATGCACAAACAAGGCAACTTCATTACCTCTTTCTTCCCAGAAGGGAAAGTGGCTGGAGTGGATTATGACTTCTTCTATTTCCCAGGTCTGGATCCTCAATATGGAAAACCAGTTTTAGTTGCTGGAGATATTTATGCCATGTTTAATGATCGTCCAGAAACACGTGCTGTTATTCAATACTTCTCAACCGGTGATTCTGTAAAAGGTTGGGTGGAAGCTGGTGGTGCAATTTCTCCTCATCTGGACTCCAGCCTGGATTGGTATACCAATACGATTGATCGTGGTGTGGCTGAGATCATATTAAATGCATCCTCTGTTCGTTTTGATGGTTCTGACCTGATGCCAGGTGAAGTTGGTTCTGGTTCATTCTGGAAATCGATGACCGATTACATCACTGACGCAATTGATCTGGATACTGCATTAAAACAAATAGATGCATCCTGGCCAAAATAATAAAAATATCACTATAATTTAATACGACGACGTATTCACTGGATGAAGGAGTAGTAAAACTGAATAGGATCAGAATTCTGCTCCTTCATTCTATATTAGAGATTGGAGGGAATTAGTATGCAGAAAAATCCTTTCAGTGGCATTGTAAGTCTCTTTACCTCTGCGGTCGGAAGAGTCTTCGTCTCGATCATCGTACCCTTATTGACGTTTCTGGTTCTTTGGCAGGGCTTTGTATTTCTTAGAGATACAGAGGTGAACCAGGCAATTGTGGTTCTGGTTGCCATCATATGGGGTGTGGGGGGAGTGACTTTGTTATATTATGTTACCAACTGGCTGGTGGAGAAACTTCCTAAAGAATGGCATGGCCGTCTGCAGCCATTCATATTTGTTGGTCCGGCTATTGTGATACTGGCATGGTTTCTGGCAATCCCAACATTTCGAACTCTTGTTTTGAGTTTTCAAGATGCAACCAGCAGGAATTTTGTTGGATTAGAAAACTACATATTCGCTTTATCCGACCGCATCATGTTAGAAGCTTTCAGAAATAACTTATTATGGTTGGTGTTTGGAACATTTTTTACGGTCAGTCTGGGGTTAATCGTTGCTGTTTTGGCTGATCGTAGTAAGCTCGAAAATGTTTATAAAGCGATTATCTTTATGCCAATGGCGATTTCCTTTGTAGGTGCGGGCGTAATTTGGAAGTTCGTTTATACCTATCGAGGCGAAGGGGCTGGTATCGCTGAAATCGGTCTCCTGAATGCGATTGTGATAGCTTTAGGTGGAACTTCTCAACCCTGGTTGCAACAACCACCAATGAATAATTTCTTCTTAATTGTCATTATGGTTTGGTTACAAACTGGTTATGCGATGGTAATTTTATCCTCCGCGATTAAAGGAATTCCTGCAGAATTGTTGGAAGCCGCCAGAGTGGACGGTGCAAATGAATTCAACATTTTCTTCAATATCATCATTCCTACGATCAAAGGTACCTTGCTGACAGTAACTACAACGGTGATCATTTTTAGTCTAAAGTTGTTTGATATTGTTCGCGTGATGACCGGTGGCAATTATGGAACCAACGTTATTGCGAATGAATTTTACCTGCAGAGATTTACTTATGGTAACTCTGGGCGTGCATCTGCGATTGCTATTATCCTGTTGGTGGCAGTTATCCCGGTGATGATCTATAACTTACGCCAATTCAAAGAGAGGAAGGCATTCTAATGAATAAAAAATCTGCCAGTTTTAGTAATCAAAAGAAAATTTCCAGCTTATTTGTGAATGGCGTTTTGATATTGATCTGCCTAATCTGGATAATTCCTACTCTTGGTGTTTTGGTAACCTCTTTTCGATATAGTGAGAATATTTTTCGAACTGGATGGTGGGCTGCTTTTCCTCATAAAGGATACGTAGAAACAAGAGAAATTAAGATTGACCCCAATACAGATGTGAATGGTCCCATAACGATTGATGGAATCACGCACACGTTCGAAGAATGGCGTAATGGGATTACAATGCCAGATGGAAGCAAGTACACCTGGTATGGTAACAAAAGATCATTACTGGTGAAAGTAGAAGAAAAGAAATGGTTGGGTTTTGAAACAGATCTAACACTGGATAATTATAAAGATACCTTAACCGGGAAGGAAATTTCTTTCACTGATGGAATGGGGAATACAATTGTTCGAAAGGGTAACAACCTTGGTGGAGCTTTCCTGAATTCAGTAGCAGTTGCCATACCTGCCACGATTATCCCGATCATGATCGCCGCCTTTGCTGCCTATGGTTTTGCCTGGTTAAATTTTCCCGGTAGAAAATTCTTTTTTACAATTGTGGTAGCTCTACTGGTTGTACCATTACAGATTGCTTTGGTACCTATCCTCCAGGATTATACGAAGTTGAATCTCAATGGCACCTTTCTGGCGATATGGATGGCCCACACTGGATTTGGTTTACCTCTGGCTGTGTATTTACTATTCAACTACATCAGTACCATTCCTCGAGAATTGCTTGAATCAGCTTTTATCGATGGTGCTTCTCCATTTACGATTTTTACCAAATTGATTCTACCTCTCTCTGTACCAGCACTAGCTTCCTTCGCCATTTTCCAATTCTTATGGGTATGGAATGATTATCTGGTAGCATTGGTGTTCCTCGGTGATAAGACCAGAGTTGTAACGAGTGCCTTGGCTGCTATCGTGGGTGAAAAAGGACAGGATTGGCATCTGTTGACATCCGGTGCTTTCATCAGCATGATTTTACCCCTGGTAGTTTTCCTGGCATTGCAACGCTATTTTGTGCGTGGTATGATGGCAGGCTCAGTAAAAGGATAATTTTTCGTTTATGACAAATAACAAATTATGGTACAAACATGCGGTCATTTATGAATTGAATGTCCGTGGGTTTTATGATGCAAATTCTGATGGAGTAGGTGATCTGGCTGGTGTAACATCCAGGTTGGATTACCTGAGAGATTTAGGAATTGACCTGGTATGGTTGATGCCGATCATGAAATCACCTTTGCGTGATGGTGGATACGATGTCAGCGACATGCAGGATATTAATCCAAATTATGGAAATCTTGATGATTTTATTGATTTGGTTAAAGAAACCCATCTGCGAGGCATGAAATTAATGGTGGAGTTAATTCCGAATCACACTTCCGATCAACATCCCTGGTTCCAGGCATCCCGGGATCCCTCTCATCCAGAACATGAAAAATATAAAGATTATTATGTCTGGAGTGATACAGATCAAAAATATCTGGATGCGAGAATTATTTTCATTGATTATGAAAAATCCAACTGGACATTTGACCCGATTCGAGGGCAATATTACTGGCATCGGTTTTTCTACCATCAACCTGATTTAAATTATGATAATCCGGACGTTCAAAAAGCTATGATGCGGACTGTGCAATATTGGATCGATTTAGGTGTGGATGCCATTCGAGTCGATGCACCACCATATTTATTTGAGCGGGAAGGTGGAAGCTCAGAGAATTTGCCAGAATCACATGCTTATTACAAACGGCTGCGGGCATTTGTGGAGGCTTATGCACCTGAAACGATGCTTTTAGCAGAGGCAAACCAATGGCCGGAAGATACCATGGAATATTTTGGGAATGGAGATGAATTTCACATGAATTTTCATTTCCCCTTGATGCCACGGTTATTTATGGCTTTGGCAAAATCTGATCGGACTGCGATCGATCAGATCCTCGCTCGAACACCTGATTTGCCAGAAAATTGCCAATGGGGTATCTTCCTGCGGAACCATGATGAACTTACTTTGGAAATGGTCACAGAAGAAGAACGTGAATTTATGTGGAATTACTATGCCCCTGATCCAGAAATGCGAAAAAATTTAGGAATTCGCCGAAGGTTAGCGCCTTTACTGGAAAATGATCAACGAAAAATTCGATTGATGCATTCCATTCTTCTTTCATTTATGGGGTCGCCAGTTTTGTATTATGGGGATGAAATTGGCATGGGAGATAATTATAAACTTCATGACCGTGATGGTGTACGAACTCCGATGCAATGGGATGATTCGATCAATGCAGGTTTCTCAGATGTTGAACCACAAAAATTAAAGATTCCTGTCATTGATGATCCTGAATACGGATTTCAAACAGTAAATGTTAAATCCGCCCTTGATGAACCTTCATCCCTGCTCAATTGGCTAAAAATCATGATCATGATACGAAAACAACATTCTGTTTTTGGTGAAGGTAAATTAAAACTCAGTTCCCCTGATAATCCATCGATCCTTGCTTATATCAGGGAAAATGAGCAGGAAAAAATTCTGGTTCTGAACAATTTTTCATCAGAAAGCCAACAAGTGTCCTTAAATGAAATTGGTTTCAAATCTGAGACATTTCAGGATATCCTGAATTTGTACCAACCAATTGCAATCGAAGACCAAGTCATAACATTGGAAGGCTATGGTTTTCGTTGGTTGAAGATTGGGATCGAATAAATGCAACGTAAACGTTTTCCTGCAAACTTTTTATGGGGAGTTTCCACATCTGCCTACCAGATAGAGGGTGCCTGGAATGAAGATGGGAAGGGTGAGAGCATCTGGGATCACTATACACACAATCCAAATCATATTTTAAACAATGATCATGGAGATATCGCCTGCGATCATTACCATAGAATGCCACAAGACGTTGAATTATTACGAAACTTGGGAGTGAATGCCTATCGATTTTCTACATCCTGGTCTCGGGTTCTCCCAAATGGATGTGGTTCAATCAACCAAAGGGGTCTGGATTTTTATAATAGATTAGTGGATGAATTACTATTGGCCAATATCAAGCCATTTATCACACTATATCACTGGGATTTACCTCAACCTTTACAGGAAAAAGGTGGCTGGTACAACCGAGAAACGATATTTAATTTTGTTGAATATGCCAACTTAATGTTTTCCACACTGGGTGATCGTGTGGATATGTGGGTAACCCACAATGAACCTCGGGTCGTCTCATTTATTGGATATGGTCAAGGTACTATGGCACCCGGAATCGCAGATTTTTCAAAATCCTACCAGGTAGTACATCACCTTCTTTTAGCACACGGTTTGGCTGTCCAGGAATTTAGAAGAAATGGTTTTAGGGGCGAAATCGGCATCGTGTTGGATAGTGAACATTCATTCCCTGCCAGTTTTTCGAATGAAGATTTGCAGGCATGGCAAAGATATTATGAGCAGGATACCGGGATTTTTACTGATGCTTTATTTCAGGGAAAATACCCTGAATTATTAATGGATTGGGTTGGCCCCATGCATCCAGAAATTAAACCGGGTGATATGGAAATCATCAAAACCCCCATCGATTTTTTAGGTATCAATTATTATCGAGGTATGGAGGTTTCCTTTCACCAAACCGGAGGTTACCTCAAATGCAGGACCAGGCATGAAACCTTGCCAATGTGGGGTTTTACAGAAATGGGTTGGGGTATTCACCCGCATGGGCTAAAAATTGTTCTTCAAAATATAAAAGCACGTTATGGGAACATCCCAATCATAATCACTGAGAGTGGCTGTACGACACGCGATGTGGTTTTAGAGGGAGATATTATTGAAGACCAGGATCGAATTGATTATCTTCGAATGCATTTCGAATCTGCATGGGCTGCAATTCAATCAGGTATAAACCTTAAGGGGTATTTTGTGTGGAGCTTGATGGATAATTTTGAATGGGCTCAAGGATATTCACCTCGTTTTGGATTGGTACATATCAATTATGATACCCTGGAAAGATCTCCCAAGAAGAGTTTTTACTGGTTTAAAGAATTCATCGAAAAAAATGGATTTAATGATTAATGGACATTAACTATCAAGCAAAATTTACGTATGATCGTCTTCTTCCAAGATTGCAGGTTCGTTTTAAGGATTATGCAACTATTCATTCAGAAGATTGGAAACAGTTTATTCATCGACTGGAATTCTATTTTCCCGCTCTTTTCAAAAATTTATTTCCACTCTATGGTGAAATTTATGATGAATTCTATTATTTAGAAGAATTATTTTATGCTTTGGCTAAAAGTTGGGTTGAGCGTTCAGAAGAACTGAAAGAACTGGATCTGAAACGAGAGACCGATCCCCAATGGTTTCAATCTGAACAGATGGTTGGAGCCGTTTGTTATGTCGATTTGTTTGCAGGCGACATTAATGGTCTATTAGAAAAAATCCCTTATCTAAAAGAATTAGGGGTGACCTATTTGCATCTGATGCCTTTATTCAAATCTCCGGATGGAGAAAATGATGGCGGCTATGCCATTAGCAGCTATCGAGAAATTAATCCATCCATTGGAACGATGAATGAGTTAATAAACCTGGGAAAAGAATTAAGAAAAAATGGAATCAGCCTGGTGCTTGATTTTGTTTTTAATCACACATCCAATGAACATGATTGGGCAGTGAAAGCTCAAGCGGGTGACCCCATTTATGAAAAATATTATTGGATTTATCCTGACCGGCGAATGCCAGATGCATTTGAATCTCACTTACGGGAGATTTTTCCAGATGAACATTCAGGGGCGTTCACGTATTTTAAATCGATCGATAAATGGGTATGGACGACATTTCATTCCTATCAATGGGATTTGAATTATCAGAATCCTGCTGTCTTCGTTGAAATGGCTAAGGAAATGCTTTTTTTGGCTAATGTAGGGGTTGAGGTTCTCAGATTAGATGCTGTGGCTTTCATCTGGAAGAAAATGGGTACGAATTGTGAGAATCTTCCAGAAGCCCATCTTTTAATACAGGCTTTTAATTTAATTGCTCGTATCGCAGCACCAGCCTTATTATTCAAATCTGAAGCCATTGTTCATCCTGATGATGTGATCAAATATATTTCTCCAGAAAAATGTCAGATTTCTTACAATCCGTTGTTGATGGCCTTATTATGGGAGACACTGGCAACCCGGGAAGTGCGTTTATTAAAACATTCACTTCAGAAACGTCTGGCTATCCCTGAACATTGTGCGTGGGTGAATTACGTTCGTTGTCATGATGATATAGGTTGGACATTTTCTGATGAAGATGCGGCAGAATTATGGATCAATGGGTATGACCATCGTCAATTTCTCAATGAATTTTATCGTGGAAGATTCCCTGGAAGTTTTGCCCGAGGATTGCCCTTTCAGGAAAATTCCAAAACAGGCGATTGTCGCATTTCTGGAACCTGTGCTTCATTAGCAGGATTGGAAAAAGCGATCACACTTGAGACAGAAGTTGAAATAGAGCTGGCAATCAAACGTATCACTTTGATACATGGAATAATAATGACGATAGGTGGAATTCCACTCATTTATTTGGGAGATGAATTAGGAGTATTAAATGATTATGGTTATCAACAGATACTATCAAAAGCACAGGATAGTCGCTGGGTTCACCGACCTGCATTTGACCAAAACAAAGCCGAAAATCGAAAAATCAAGAGTACAGTAGAAAACAGAATATTTT
>DAOUGX010000071.1:0-2812 GCA_034428855.1 Anaerolineaceae bacterium
CCAAAAGGTACTTGACTTAGGACACTTGTTCGTGTTATTATATAGTACAAATATTCGATTATTAAGGAGAGCAATTATGGCTAGAAAAAGAGAAGGTCTGAGTGACCGCCATCGCAGGATTATGGAGTATTTGACCGAATTTATTGAAGAATTTGGCTATTCCCCATCCATTCGTGAAATCGGAGATTCAATTGATGTAAAGTCCACCTCCCTGGTGGATTATTATCTCAACCAATTGGAAGAAAAAGAATACATCTCACGCGAAGGCCGCATATCCCGAAGCATCCGCGTATTAAAACCGATTCGCTCTGCTGGTAAAGCCATCAGCACCAAAGTCAAGGAAACTGTCAGGGCTGTTAATACAGCTGTGGAAAACCTGGTAACAATTCCCTTACGTGGACGTATTGTAGCCAGTTCCCCCATTCCCATGCCCACATCCGATTTTAATTATTACGATCCGGAAAGTGGGGTAGAGATTGCCCGTAGCCTGTTGCCTGCCCGTGAACGCGTCAGCGAACTTTTCGCGCTGGAAGTGCAGGGCGATTCCATGATCGATGCCATGGTTAATGACGGAGATCTGATCATCATTCGTCCTTCCAGTCAGGCTGTCAATGGCGAGATGGTTGCTGTATGGTTAGATGACAAAGATGAAACCACCCTGAAATATTTCTACAAGGAAAAAAATCGCGTCCGTTTACAACCTGCAAACCCGACCATGGACCCAATTTACGTAGATAACCCCGAAGAATTACGAATCATGGGTAAAGTGGTCATGGTCATTCGCCAATACAAAAGCGAAGTTTTATAGTCGTTTCATCCTCTCCTTAGACTATTTTTTCTTTTCCTGCCATTTGAAATTAACAAAAAAACGGCTGAGTTGTTCAGCCGTTTTTCGTTTTAATCCAGATTGGATTAGGCAACCACTACTTCAGCGCCTGCTTCAGCCAATTTTTTCTTGGCATCTTCGGCCGCTTCTTTGGAAACACCGGTCAGAACCTTTGAGTCAGCAGCTTCGGCCATATTTTTGGCTTCGACGAGACCCAGGTTGGTGAGTTGGCGGATCACCTTAATGGTTTCAATTTTCTTGGGGCCAGCATTCTTAAGAATGACATCAAATTCGGTCTTTTCTTCAACTTCTTCAACGGCAGCGGCAGGGCCAGCAACAGCAGCGACTGCAGCAACAGGTGCGGCGGCGGAAACGCCCCATTTTTCTTCCAACATTTTTACCAAATCAGCAGCTTCCAAAACGGAAAGCTCGCTCAACAGATCAACAAGTTTAGCTAAATCAGCCATTTCTAATCACTCCTTACGTGTTTTTTTACAATTTTTTATAATAATCTTCTAGTATCTTATCCTTGTTCAGAATAAGCTTTTACAACAGCAGCCAATCCACGGGCTGGTTCAGCAATGGTACGAACCAATTTGCTGGCAGGTGAATTGATTAAACCTAACAATGTGGCGCGCAGTACTGGTAAACCAGGTAAATCTGCCAATGATTCAACATCTTTCTGGCTGATCTTGCGATTTCCCAGATATCCACTTTTTACTGCAAAGACTTCAGATTTCTTGGTTACTTCTTTGAAAACCTTTGCTAACGCAGGCGGGTCGCTGAACGCGAAACCTGCTAAAGTGGTGCCTTCCATATCGAAATCGGTATCAACACCAGTACTCTGGAATGCTTTGGACAGTAATGTGTTTTTCACAACGTGAATTTCACTACCAGTTTCACGAACTTTGGTGCGCAAGTCATCGATTTCTTTCATGGTCATTTTCTGATACTCAAGAAAGAAAATTGCCTGACTGTCCTGCAGCCATTGCTCATACTGAGCCATCATTTTTCCTTTGTGTTTTTTAGTGAAAGCCAATCTTACCTCCTTCCATCCAATATAAAATAAAAAGTCTTTACTTTTTTGCCAAAGTAAAGACTTCAAACATACGAAATCACCTAAAATCAGGTTTTTGTCTTACAGTCTTCACCTCGGCGGGAAATTTAAGCCCTAAGGCTCCAGCTTTCTTCGGTGAACCCCAATTGTACCACAACCGGGGTTATTCACAATGTTAATAATTCTATTACTCGCGTACCTTCATGGCTTGCGCTACCATGGCATCAATTTTTATTCCAGGACCCATGGTGGATGCAATGGTTACACGCTTAATGTAACTGCCTTTTGCCCCTGATGGTTTCGCTTTGCGAATAGCTTCCATCAGAGCTGTCAGGTTTTCATACAGTTTATCGAGATCAAATGAGACTTTTCCAATCGGTGCATGGATGTTGGCTGTTTTATCCAGACGGAATTCAACACGACCTGCTTTGGATTCCTGAATGACGCGTGGTAAATCCTGTGCCTGAACGACAGTTCCAGCTTTTGGATTTGGCATCAATCCACGAGGACCGAGCACACGACCCAAACGACCAGCTTTACCCATCATATCCGGGGTGGAGATGGCTACATCGAAATCGGTGAAACCATCCTGAATTTTCTTGATCCACTCATCGTCATCGGCCACATAATCGGCGCCGGCTTCCCGTGCTAATGTGGCACCTTCACCCTGGGCAAAAACCAAAACACGAACGGTTTTACCGAGGCCATGGGGTAACACAACAACATCACGAACCTGTTGGTCTGCCTGTCGGGGGTCCAACCCGGTGCGTAAATGAACTTCAACGGTACCATCAAATTTTGTGAATGATAATTCTTTTGTCAGTTGCAGAGCTTCGAGGGGTTCGTAGTATTTCTGACGATCTACTTTTGCCATCGCTGCTTTAAATTGCTTTCCTACTTTTGCCATTTTTTCTCCTCTGTGGTTCAAA
>DAOUGX010000072.1:0-5717 GCA_034428855.1 Anaerolineaceae bacterium
GGTGAATTGGGTAGCATTCTTTTTAACTCCTGATTCTTTTGGAGATCGCAAGTGGATCATCAATATTTTGGTGACGCTTTGGGGATTACGACTAACCACCCACATCTTCCTCAGAAACAAAGGAAAACCTGAAGACTTTCGCTATGTCGCCTGGCGAAATCAATATGGAAAAAAATGGTGGTGGTATAGTTATTTGCAAACATTTATGCTGCAAGGTGGACTGATGTTTCTGATTTCAGCTCCTTTAATCCACACCCAGGCGATGTCTATCCCAGCCAGACTTGGCATTCTGGAATTCCTGGGCATAATTATCTGGATCATTGGGTTCTTTTTTGAAACAGTTGGAGATCTGCAACTGGAAAAATTTAAGCAGAATCCTGCTAATAAGGGCAAACTTCTCAACTCCGGCGTCTGGCGCTATACCCGGCATCCCAATTATTTTGGAGATTCCGCTCAATGGTGGGGCTTCTACTCGATTGCAGCCGGATCAACTTTTGGTTTCTTAACCATCTTTAGCCCGATTATTATGACTTATTTTCTGATCAAAGTTTCTGGCGTGGCCATGCTGGAAAGAACCATGGCTGAAAGAAAACCAGGTTATAAAGAATACATGCAAATAACCAATGCATTTATCCCCTGGTTCCCAAAAAATAACAAAAAATAGAGGTTTAATATGAAAGTTATTCGTTTTCTCGGCTTAATTTCCCTTCTGGCAACTATAACAGTGAATGCGTTAGCCAATGCATTGCCAATCAACAACATACAAACAGGAGCGGTCAGCGATTCCTTCGCAGCATTATTTACGCCTGCGGGTTATGTTTTTGCAATTTGGGGTGTGATTTACCTGGCCCTGACAGTTTTTGCCATTTACCAAATTCTTCCTGCTCAAAAAAATAATGAGCGGCTCGATCGGATTGGTATCTGGTTTATATTGGCTAATCTGTTCAATGGAGGATGGATTTTTGCCTGGCACTATCTGCAATTTCCTATATCCCTATTACTCATGGTGGGACTGTTGATTTCACTTCTAGTCATCTATGTGAAACTCGGAATTGGAAAAGAAAAAAGCTCTCCAAATGAACGTTGGTTGGTCGAGATGCCTTTCAGTATTTACTTAGGCTGGATTTCTGTAGCAACTATCGCAAATATTTCAGTGGTTTTGCTGGATTTGAATTGGAATGGGTTTGGAATATCGGAGACAATCTGGACAGTACTCGTTTTGGTGGTAGCGACAATCTTAGGAATATTAATGACCATCAGACGCCAGGAGGTTTTTTACACACTCGTTTTGATTTGGGCATTTGTTGGAATCACACAAAACGGCAGTGGTGATCCGCTGGTTACCACGACAGCCTGGGCTGGAGCAGCTATTCTGGCTGTAACGATTATCATTGGTCGAGGTGTTATTCGAAGGAAACAATTAATCGCTCGATATAAACGTTCCTAGATCATCAACTTATTAATTTTCTACACCTGGTAAACCAAATTGCCAGGTGTTTTTAATAAATCTCTAATGGAAGGATTTTTGAAAAAGTAGTACATTAATTGAGTAAATATCCAGTTGTTTTTTCCGAGGAGGCATAATGATTGAAATTCGCGATTTATCCAAATCGTATGGTGAAATTAAAGCTCTCCAATCTGCAAATATTGACATCCAGAAAGGTGAAATTGTTGGTTTACTGGGTCCGAATGGGGCTGGAAAAACCACTCTCATGAAAATGATAACGGGGGTTCTTGAACCTGATGGCGGAACAGTGTCAATAAATGGTTTTGATATTGTTCAAGACCGAGAAAAAGTACAATCCAAAATTGGTTATTTACCTGAAAATGCACCTCTATATCCTGATTTATCTGTTCAGGATTATTTATTAATGATGGCGGAATTACGAAAAATCGAACCAGAAAAACAGATTCCCGCTGTGATTGATGCTATTCAATCGGTACACCTTTCAGAAGTTTCAACCCGTCCAATTGGACAACTCAGTAAAGGTATGCGCCAAAGAGTGGGATTGGCTCAGGCGATTTTGCATAAACCAGAAATTCTAATCCTGGATGAACCAACTGTCGGTCTGGACCCAACCCAAATTGTCGAAATTCGCCAATTGATCAGAAATCTCGCAAAACAAAGCACCATTCTCTTCTCCACGCATATACTTTCTGAAGTCGAAGCACTTTGTGATAGAGTCATCATGATCATGAATGGAAAAATTAAAGCAGATTCTCGATTAACCGAATTGTCTGATACTGACAACGCGATTCTGATTCTGGATGAAGATCGTGCTGATGTTGAAAAGAATTTAAATCGATTACAAGGTGTCACCAGAGTAAAGAAAGAAATACACTCAAATAAACAACCCCTGTTTTACATACAGGTACAACCGGGCACAGATATTACTCCAAAAATTTTCCAATTATCGATAGAAAATAATTGGCCTGTGCGCGAACTACGCAAAGATGTTCATACTTTGGAATCAATTTTTAATGAACTCGCCATCGCCGAGTGAGGTGATTTATGAAACAGATTCTCGCTATTACCCGCAAGGAACTTAAAAGTTATTTCAATTCATTATTGGCTGTTATTTTTTTAGGAACTTTTCTGGCTTCCATAGCCATCATTTTTTTCAGTGTTGAAGGCTTCTTTGCCCGAGGGATTGCTGATATTCGCCCTTTATTTTCGTGGATCCCTATTTTGATGATTTTCCTGATTGCTGCTTTAACCATGCGGCAATGGAGTGAAGAACAACGCTCTGGAACATTAGAGATTCTCCTCTCCTTGCCTACTAACCATATTCAATTAGTGCTCGGTAAATTTTTGGCTGTAATGAGTATGATTGGGATTGCATTAATTCTCACTCTTCCTTTCCCTATTATGGTCTCCATATTAGGCAATCTGGATTGGGGTCCAGTAATTGGTGGGTATCTTGCCTCATTATTAATTGCTGCAGCTTATGCATCGATTGGTTTATTCATTTCATCCAGAACAGATAATCAAATTGTTGCTCTAATAGTCACAGTGCTCATCGGTGGGGTTTTCTTCTTAATTGGAAGCACTTTCTTTACCAGTTTCTTTCCAGGTAGCATTGTTGAAATATTAAGATCCATCGGAACAGGGAGTCGCTTTGAAAGTATCCAACGAGGTGTGATCGATATTCGAGACTTGATCTATTATCTTTCACTCAGTGGTTTTTTCCTTGTACTCAATGTCCTTTCCATTGATAGTCTTCGTTGGTCTCAAAAGCCAACCCAATACCGATATACATACCTCAGAACAACCGCATTAATATGTTTAAACCTCATCGCCATCAACATCTGGGTTTATCCACTTTTTGGTTTACGAGTAGACCTGACAGCCCAAAAAGAATTCACCATTTCGCAAACTACGAAAGATCTGATTTCCACTTTACCTGAACAGCTCCTGATACGTGCTTATCTGAGTGAAAAGACTCACCCATTACTCTCACCTCTTATTCCTCAAATCAGTGATATGCTCAGGGAATATGAAATTGCTTCCAGAGGGAAGGTTAATGCTGAAGTGGTAGATCCGCTTGATGATCCGGACATTGAAACCGAAGCCAAACAGGCGTATGGGATTCAACCAACACCATTTCAGATCGCTGGAAGAAATGAATCATCCATTATTAATGCCTATTTTAATATTCTGGTTCGGTATGGCGATCAATCCGTGGTGATTGGTTTGGAAGATCTAATTGATGTCCAACAAAATGTAAGTGGGATGAATGTAAGCTTAAAAAATCTCGAATATAGCCTGACATCAGCGATTAAAAAATCAGTATATGGCTTTCAGAGTATCGACTCGGTTCTGGCAGAGCTTCAGAAGCCGGTGCAATTAACCTTGCTTCTATCAAAAAACCTGTTACCAGAAAATGAAATAGAAATTGTAAATTTAATTGAAAAAATAGCCTCAGACATCCAATCAAAATCGAATGGTAAATTAATTTATGAGATAATTGATCCGGATGAGCAAGGGGCTGCAATTAATCGCCAACAATTAATCGAAGAATTAGGCATAGAACCATACCCGGTGGATTTATTTTCACAAGATTCCTATTTCTTTCACCTATTACTTCAAAATGGCGAACAATCTCAAATCATTTACCCCCCAACAGAAGCAAATGAAGCAGATATTCGATTATCCATTGAATCGGCCTTAAAACGAACTTCCAGTGGTTTCCTGAAGGTGGTTGGTATCTGGACACCTCCCACCACCACCCAGGATATTTATGGGCAAACCCAACAAGCCATTTCCAGTTACCAGTTCGCTATAGATCAGTTGAGTAATGATTATGAACTGCAATATGTGGACCTTAGTTCAGGTCGAATTCCAGATAATATCGACACAATGGTGGTAATTGCCCCACAAAATTTTGGGGAATCTGAACAGTACGCAATTGATCAATTCTTAATGCGTGGTGGTGGTGTCATTCTTGCTGTCAGCCCCTATAAACTGGATGCAGATTATGTAAATGGGTATCTCACGCTAACCCCGGTTGAAACTGGGTTGATTGAAATGCTCAATTCATATGGAATTATTGTCCAAAATCAAATCGTGATGGACACACAGAATGCTGCTTTTCCAGTAGCAGTTAACCGTAATCTTGGACAAGTCCAGGTTCAGGAAATCCAGGCAATCGCTTATCCATATTTTATTGATGTTCGCCCGGATATGATGGACAATGAAAACCTGATTGTTTCCGGGTTGCCAGCGATCAGCATGAATTGGGCTTCCCCTGTACAGGTAGATGAAGAAAAGGCACAGCTTCGGGAAACATCTGTTTTAATGAGTTCCAGTAATAATGCATGGACTTCCACTAACACCAACATCCAACCAGATTTTGAAAAATATCCGGAATTTGGTTTTGAAATAAATAATACTTTGTCATCCTATCCATTAGCAGTAGCTGTTCAGGGTAGTTTCGATTCATTTTTCAAAGATAAACCAGCACCAACAATTACTAACCCCGAAGGGACAGCAACTACTTCATCTGCAATTCCAACTATTAATCAATCCTCACCGGAAAGTCGTCTGGTCGTTTTTGGAAGCGCTGGATTTATTGATGATTTTCCCCTTCAACTTTCATCACGGCTTACGCAGGACTATGTGGTAAATAACCTGAGATTGTTACAAAATGCTGTGGATTGGTCGGTGGAAGATACTGAATTATTGTCTATTCGATCTCGAGGATCAGCCACCCGGGTTCTGATACCTCTCACAACAGAACAACAAGCCTTCTGGGAGATCAGTGTATACGTGGTGGAAGCATTATTATTGATGGGATTATATGGATATTGGCAGGTTCAAAAACGAAAAAAAGGTTCAATATCCATATTAAACGCAAATGAATCAATGAAGGAGGAAACTTCCCATGAATAAGACGCAAAAATATTTACTGACAGCTTTAGCTGGTCAAATTATTCTCATTCTGGTGGTATTTCTCCTCCAAAAACCAGTAACAGCCCGTAATAATTTGATTTTTACGGATCTGACACCCGAATCTGTTTCTGCCATTTTAATCAGTGATTCGACCGGTAAGTCTGTTTCAATAGAGAAACAAGGTACAAATTGGGTACTACCGAATCAAGATAATTTTCCTGTCCCAGCCGATAGCGTTCAACAATTGATAGAAAAACTGGCAACGATTCGCGATAATCGCCTGGTAACCCAATCGGAAATAAGCCATGAACGATTAAGAATTTCA
>DAOUGX010000073.1:0-6921 GCA_034428855.1 Anaerolineaceae bacterium
CAGATTTCTTCCGCGGGTAGGGAAATGTAAAACAGTCTCAATTCCAATAAATCGTTGAATTAAACTACATACTGCCCAGGGACTCATCCGCATGCGAGCCATCGGGCTGTCAGCGACATTGATAACATCGGCACCGGAATCAGCCAGCAAACTCGCCCCAGCCAACAATTTCTTAGTACTTAACCCTCTGGGTGGGTCCATTTCTACTGCAAATATAAATTTATGGGCATCCAGCTTTTGAGCTAATTCTGATTGAGGGGCTTCTCCTTCCGCATCTCCTTCCAACTGCGCCTCTGGAATTTCGAGACCAAACACCAGATCAGATGGGTTTGTTTCATTGATGATTTTGGAGATGGCCTGAATATGAGAAGGAGTTGTTCCACAACATCCTCCCAGAACCTTTGCACCAGATTGCCAAAATGATATTGCATAATCCCCAAAATACTCAGGTCCAGCTGGATACATAATGCGACCATCTTGTTGTTCTGGCCAACCAGCGTTAGGCATGACAGAGTAAATCGCAATTGGTACAGCAGTTTTCATCTTTTTTAAAATTCTCAACAGCTGTAATGGGCCACCGGAACAATTAATACCGATTACGTCGGCACCACTCGAGTGTATACTGGTTGCCACTTTTTCAGGCGTATCTCCTAATAATGTACGATCATCACGTGTAAAAGTCATCGAAGCGATAACTGGTATAGAAGCATTCACCAGACGGGCAGCATTGATTGCTTCCCTGACTTCATAAAAATCGGTCATCGTCTCTATAATGATGACATCCACGCCGACCTCGATTAATGATTGAATTTGTTCGCTAAAGGCTTCACGAGCATCTTCCAGTTGCACTCTGCCAAAAGGTGCTAACCGCACACCAAGGGGGCCAACATCACCTGCGATCAAAACATCTTTAAAACTCGCCAGCGCGACACGTCGCACCAATTCCACTCCCGCCTTATTAATTTCTGCAACCTTATCTTCCAGACCAAATTGAGCCAACTTATAACGATTAGCACCAAATGTATTTGTTTGAATCATATTGGAGCCAGCTTCAATATAAGCACGATGGACGTCTGCAACAATTGCTGGATGTGTGATGTTTAATTGATCAAAACATTCATCAAATCTAATTCCCTTTTGATGAAGTACTGTACCCATCGCTCCATCTGATATTATTGGTCTATCTTTTGATAACAATTCCAGAAATTTATTCATATTTATCTTTTTAATCTTTCATGAGTTGATCAACCCGGCTGGTACCAATATTAAAATATTTGGCTTGTGGATGGTGCAATATTATTGCAGCTGTAGATTGTTCAGGTACCAACTGGAAAGCAGAAGTGAGGTACATGTCTAATTCTTTTTCGACAGGAAGTAATCGAAAGACTTTAGCGTGATCATTTAATTCAGGGATGGCCGGATATCCCCATGAATATCGTTTACCTTGATCTTTTGGCAGTCCTAATTCTCTTCGGATATGATGGTGTAAATAATCGGCAGTTGCTTCTGCTGTTTGTACAGCTAAACCATGGCTAAAATATGCTTCAGAATAATCACCAATTTCCTGTAGTTTATCAAACCGTTCAGTTGCTTTATCACCAACAGTTACGACCTGGAAAGCTACCACATCCATTTTTCCGCTTTCAACAGAAGAAAAGTAGTCAGCCAGACACAAATTCTCCCCTCCTTTTTGTCGGGGAAAGTTTAAAGTTTCTAATATTTCAGGTGTTGGATTCGTTAAGCTTTCTGGATCATAAATCAATAAATCATTCCCGGATGATTGCACCGGGAAATAACCATAAACTGCCTTTGGCATGAGCCACTTATTAAGGATGGCATCTTTTTTCATTTCCGATAATTTCTGTTCATATTCTCGTTTTAATTCTTTCCAGGCATCACCATGTGTATTTTTTGCTCCCCATGATAGCCTGAATAATTCATTTAACGACAAATGTTCAAATACCGCTTCCAGAGACATTGATTTGACCACTCTTGTCCCCCATTCAGGAACAGATGGAATATTTTCTGCTTGGTTTACAGTTGACCGCAGGTGAATTTCTTTTTGATCCTTTTCGTTCTCTTCCGATAATCTTCCTAATTCCATATCTGCTTCCCGAACCACCTGATCCATCAAATATTCAAAATTATCAGAGGACATGATTTGATCCATGGTGGATAATCCTTCAAATGCATCCTTACAATAAAACACACCGCCAGCGTAATACGCATTTGATTCCGTCATTAATATCCTTCTACCAAAACGCTTATTGATGGCTGCACCACCAATCAATACAGGTATCTTCTGGTTCCTGCGGTGTAGTTCATTCACAATTAACGGCATTTGTTTGCTCGTACTCACCAATAAAGCACTTAATCCAATTGCATTTGCTTTGGTTTCAATAGCTTTTGAGATAATTGTCTCTGCCGGAACTTGTTTTCCCAAATCTATTACGTCATACCCATTATTGGTCAGGATCGTTTTTACTAAATTTTTTCCAATATCATGCACGTCTCCATAAACAGTTGCCAAAACTAATAATCCTTTACTGACCCCTTCCTTTTTCTCAAGATATTTTTCAAGATGAGCAACTGACTTCTTCATGACTTCGGCAGACTGAAGGACAAATGGTAAGATGAGTTCACCTGTACCGAATTTATCACCAACATCTTTCATTGCTGGCAACAACACCTGGTTAAGAACTTCGACGGCTCTGTCAGAAGCTGATAATGCACCACGCTTCTCAATTAATGTGTCTATATCTTTTTCAACACCTTCTTTTTTTCGGTGAACGATACTCCAATGCAAGCGTTGTTCTGGAGACATAGTTTTTAACAAAGCTTCCTGTTTGGTGTCTTTTTCGCCAGTTTTACTGGTGTTTTTCTCAAAATAAGTAATAAAATCAGATAAAGCTGATTCTTTATTAAAGAAAATGAGATCCTCTGCTAATTTTCTTTCTTCCGCAGAAATTTCTGCATACGGTGTTATATGCGCAGGATTTACGATCGCCATGTCCAATCCTGCTTGTACAGCATGATATAACATCACACTATTCAAGATCGCCCTGGCTGCAGGAGATAATCCAAAAGAAACATTGCTGACACCTAAAGAAGTTAGCACGCCAGGTATCTTTTCTTTTATCAAACGAATGCCGTTTATCGTCTCTACGGCAGAATAATTAAATTCTGAATCTCCGGTTGCCAGCGTAAATGTGAGCGCGTCAATCACAAGATCGGTTGGAGACAATCCATGCTCATTAACTGCTACTTCGACAATTCGTTTTGCTATTTCAAATTTGCGTTGAGCCGTTTTTGCCATTCCAGCTTCATCAATGGTTAACACCAGAACAGCAGCATTGTATTTCTTTGCTAACTGAAATACTTTATCGGCTTTCTCTCTGCCAGATTCGAAGTGGGTAGAGTTGATCATACATCGGCCTGGAGCAGTTTGTAAAGCTGTTTCCATCACATCTAATTCAGTTGAGTCAATTACCAGAGGCACTTTTATGTTGGGAGCAATTTTCTTAATGACTTTTCGTATGGTATCAGCCTCATCAGCTCTCTCAGTTAATGCGACACAAATGTCTAACCCATGTGCACCACTATCCATCTGTTGTTGCGCAATACCTAATACACTATCATAGTCATTTTCTAGTATGATTGTTTTAAACTTCTTGCTACCCTGAGTATTTAATCTTTCACCAATTAAAAAAGGTGCAGGCTCCTGACGCATGTTCATTACCTGAATAGCGGAAGCTAATTGAGCTCGTTCCAAGATTGGTCTTGCAGGGTGTTTCTTTCCACCAACTTTTTCAACCAATTTCTGCAGGTGGGCAGGAGTTGTTCCACAACATCCACCCACAATACTGATCTGATATTTTTCAATAAATTCAGTTAAGGATTCAGCAAATTCATGTGGTGATAAGGGATAAACTGCTTCGCCGTCCACATTCAAGGGTAGCCCGGCATTCGGTATACACGAAACTGGCAAAATTGAATTTTCTCCCAGGAAGGAAATGGGTTCGCGCATGTGTTCCGGCCCGGTTGAGCAATTTAATCCGATGATATCGATCGGTAGATTCTCCAGAATGGCAAGCGCTGCAGCAATATCTGTACCTAATAACATTCGACCAGTTGTATCTAAAGTAACCTGAGCTTGAATTGGCAAATAAACACCAGTTCGTTCAAATGCATTTTGAATTCCAAGGATACATGCTTTAACTTCGAGAATATCTTGTGAAGTCTCGATCAATAAAACATCCACACCACCCAGTATCAAACCTTCTGCCTGTTCTCGAAAAACATCTACCAATTCATCAAATTTTACATTGGATAATTCCGGATCATCCATACTGGGTAATTTTCCTGAAGGACCGATTGACCCAGCAACAAACCTTTTTTGATTACTATTATGGGAATACTCCTCCGCTAATTCTTTTGCAAGTTCAGCTGCTTTTTTATTAATTTCTTTGACTCTTGCCTGTAATCCATATTCTTTTAATGTAATTCGATTCGACCGAAAAGTATCTGTTTCCAGAACATCCACACCCACTTCAAGGAATGACCTGTGAACATCTGAAACTACTTTCGGATTGCTAATAACCAAATAATCATTACAACCAAAAAACTGTTTACCACCAAAATCATCAACGCCTAAATCCATTTTTTGTAAACTTGTACCCATCGCCCCGTCATAAATTAGAACCCGTTTTTCTACAGCATCAAGAAATGATCGATTGGTGTATTTTCTTTGCATTAATTCTCCATGATCTAATTATTATTAAAAAACCTCTCTTGAAGAGAGGTCATTTTTTTGATCTCATCTTCCAGGGTGTTGATACCCTGCCGGAATTGGCACCAACTTACAGGTTGCCGAGGTTTCTTCGGGCCGTTCCCTCAACCTCTCTTGATGAGTTGCATCTTCAAAAAATCTTACCACAAAAGAATATCAAGGTCAAAAAAAGTTGTATGCTTTATATAAAAGGATTATTAAGATTCGGATATAATTTATTCGAGGTGATGCGTTTGAGATCAAAACTTAGAGACCTTCCTTCTATAATTTTTACATCAGTTCTCATTGCTTTTATCGGTTGGGTGGGACTTTTCTTTTTACTTCAATATACTCAGCCTTTTTTGGGTCCACGTTGGTTATTCTTCTTTTTGCTTACAATGGGTGTAAGTGGAGCCGCTTTACCGGTAGTCTACTTCTTGAATATCCGCTTTCCACAAGAACCCCCCGCTAATACACCGGTCATTATACGTCAAGCGGTCTGGTTTGCCATTTTTACAGATTTACTTGCCTGGTTACAATTAGGCCGCGTACTCAATTCGATTCTCATTGTTGTAATTGCCATTGGTATTATTGTGATTGAAAACTTAATTCGGTTGGTCGAACGTAGTCGATGGCAACCTGCAAGCGAAACTGATGAATGAGCTCCGTAAACTTCCTTCTGTTGAAAAAATTTTCCAATCCAGTTCGATAGAAAAAATTATCGCAAAATTCGGTCGAGAACAGACTCTTTTAACTATTCGGGAAACCCTGGAGGAATTTCGAAGTTCAATAAAAGCAGGAAAAACAGCTCCAGATTTCATTGAGATAGTTGACAAAATAAACTCAAAATTAACCAGTCGATTTTCCCCGACTTTACTCCCGGTCATAAATGCTACAGGTGTGATACTGCACACAAACCTGGGTAGAGCACCACTCAGTCAGGAAACAATTCAAGCGATGCAATCCATTGGAGCAAATTACAACACCCTTGAATTCAATTTAGAAACTGGCAAACGTGGATCCAGGTCGATTCATGCTGAAGAAATTTTGGTTCAACTTACTGGAGCAGAAGCTGCAACGATCGTTAATAATAATGCAGCTGCTGTAATGCTAGTGTTGAGTGCTTTAGCAAAGAGAAAAAATACCATCATTTCCCGAACGCAAATGGTTGAAATCGGAGGTGGTTTCAGAATTCCGGATGTTATGAAACAATCTGGAGCAAAGTTAATCGAAATTGGAACTACGAACCGAGTTCGTATTTCAGATTACGAAAATGCATTAACTGAATCCGCAGCTCTGGTGATGCGGGCTCACCACTCTAATTATAAAATTATTGGATTCACGGAAGAACCAACGCTAGAGGAAATGGTCGAGGTCGCTCACAAATATTCAGTTCCAGTGTTCGATGATCTGGGTTCCGGAACATTTATTGATACTTCATTATTCGGACTTTCACATGAACCTACCATAAATGAATCAGTAAAAGCAGGTGTCGATCTGATTTCATTTTCTGGTGATAAGCTCCTGGGTGGTCCACAAGCAGGCATTATCATCGGCAGGAAGGATTTAATCCAGAAAATTAAAAACCATCCTTTGGCACGAGCAATTCGCCCTGATAAAATTTGTCTGTCAGGGCTTACTGCCACATTGACTCATTATCTAAAAGATGAAGTTATCGATAAAATACCCATATGGCAAATGATTTCTCAATCTCCATCTCAATTAAAGGATAGGGCTGTATACTGGCGACAACAAATACAGATGGGAGATGTAATTCCAGCATTATCTACGATCGGTGGAGGGAGTTTACCTGAAGAAACCCTTCCGACGTATGTTTTTGCACTAGAATTGCCAAAACCAGATGAATTTATGAAAAAACTTCGTTCACTTGAAATTCCGATAATTGCCCGACTAGAGGATGATAGAATTCTTTTTGATCCCAGAACTGTTTTGCATGAACAAGAGCTGGGACTTATCAATAATCTTCGAAAAATATTTAATTCTACTTGGTAGAAAATGGAGTTAATATGAAAAGTGATCTGGATAGATTAATGATCGAAAGCAACGTGGATGCCTTTTTAGTTGTTGGACCCGCTCAACATAATCCTGCGATGTTTTATTTAACAGGTGGTGGACATATAACAAACGCTGAT
>DAOUGX010000074.1:0-2737 GCA_034428855.1 Anaerolineaceae bacterium
TTTACATAATAACGGATCGGTGCTGTGTACCAGGCAATGAAATGTATTACCCACCAACCCTCTTCGATTATTTTTTACCTGCATAGCAATTTCTATATTGGTACCATCATCATCAGTGGTTGCGATTAATCCTCGAGCCCTTTTTAAACCTGCATTCTCCAGCAGTGAAAAATCTGAAGCGTCACCTATTAATAGAAACATTCCCTTATTTTGACAGGACTTCAGCCAGGGATTATCCTTATTTTTCTCAATGATTACTACCGGAATACCCGCTTCTTGAAAGCGTTTAGCAAATAAATAGCCTTTCTGGCTTAATCCACAAATAATGATATGGTTTTTTAGGGTTAATAGTTGTGCTTTTTTAATTTGTTCATGAAATAAGAACCAGAGTGCTTTTAATGCCGCTAAAGCTGATAACATTGGCAACAAAAACCTGGCAATATTTAATGGAACTGGCACAATTGGCTCTAAACCACCAGAATTTAATGGAATAAGCTGCAAGGTTAAATAAAGAATATCCCAAAATGAATAATTGAGATCATGAATCGTTGAATAGATACTGAAACCATACATACCGGAAAGATAAGAAAATCCCCACAGAACACCCAAAAAAAGCCAATTAATTGATTCTCTCTTATTTGAAGTATTCATTATTAACCTTCTTTACTGGTTGATGTCCATTCGTAATCCTAATGTTTGTAACCATATCTCAGAAATAAGTTCATTCAATATTTCAAACACATTATTTCTGGGAACTCTTTAAAACCGGGATAAGAGATTTTTGTCTAAATTGTTAATATAATTGTAATAATATTATTTGCTCTGAAATAATTTCCTTACTGCCCAAATCGCAATAATAATGACGACGATTAAACCTGCCACCACAAGAGCACCTGTAGTATTGTCTTTCTTTATGGCAGCCTCCTTCTGAGCAGCATCCGAAAAGATAACGACTTGGTTGAGCTGCCACACATCGCCATCCGAATTGACATTTGGTGTTGTTAAAGTATCAACATAGAAAATATTTCCACCCAGCAGGGCATTAAGCTTTTCAAAAGAAATGGTGATATTACCTTCGGTCGGTGCAGCAGAAGTGCTCGCTGAAACTTCATATGAAACTGAAAATTGTGCACCAGGGACTGAGTATTCCATTTCCCCATCATTCCAGGCTATCATACATGGCGAATATGTAATTTCGGAAGTATTTATTTCAACACCCTGCGGTATAGACCATACCGGATCAGAAAATAATTCTGAGTACAATTCTATTGGTATGTTTACAACGGTTTGATCTTTGGGTCTGGCATCACTACCAATATAAAAACAAATATCTTTCGTTCTGGTAGCTGTCTCACCCGGCAGTAAATAAATCTGTGGTAAGGTTTCTAAATTATTGGTGTCAGTAGAACACCCACCCAGTAATAACAATAATGGCATGAGGATAAGAAAAATAATTTTTTTTGAAAATATTTGTTGACTGATAGACATTTGAAACTCCTTTTTAAAATGATTCATAATATTTTTAATTAAATGGGATATTTTCTACTTGCAGGAAATTAACATACCCATGTTCATCACCGACGCAAATTGTTCTTCCATTTTCGAGCATTGCACAATGAGTGAATACATAGTCTCCACGAAATCGAGCAAAAAGCTCTCCTGATGCCCCAGAGATAAATTCCAGATACCCATCTGCTGTAACTAAACATAAAAATTCACCACCCTCACTGATGTCAAAATCCAATATACGGACTTTTCGTATGGATATATCCTTGTTTAAAGCCAGATCCTTTGAGACTGCGGTTATTGAATATGAAAATTCGGAGTTGAAATTGGATGAGTCTGTATCTGCCAGTAAGAGATACAATTCCTGAGAAATCTTTGAAACTATTTGTTTTAAAATCACAGGTTGGTGGTGGTTTTTTAGCTCAAGACGTTTAATAAATTTGCGGGTGACCACATCATGAATCTCGACCCTGCTTTCAACATGTTCCAGTGTTCCAGGATGACCCTTATAGGGTTTATGGATAAATGGTAAGTAAACAAATGAAACCAAATGTTGAGTGTCAGGTAAAATGATTATTTTCGACCTACCCCATCCAGGCGAACCGGGGGGTGTGAGTCTGGTTCTGGCAATCACATCCTCGTTTGGTGGTAGCATTGCTTGATCTAACTGGAATGTTCCTTCAAAGGAATATTCTTTTTCATCAACCAGGTTTTTTACATTAAATAATTCCAAACCATCTGAATAAATTACCAAATTACCATCACTGGAAAGTGATATTTCATTCAATGTGTTTTTCAACTGATCTAACCGTAGCAAATGTTCAACCTGATAATTGAGTAATGAAATAATTTTTATAGTGCCATCCAGATACTCCAGGAATAACTTTTTGCCATCAGGGTGATATTCTAGATTTCGTAAAGGAGAAGCACCAGCACTAGAGATTTCCATGATCATATTTTTAGAAGACACACTATATAACTGGACGGTCATGGTTGTCTCGACGCAGATATTTGCCTCTGCAGGATGTTTTTTCATGCTAAACAATCGTGAAGACCTTGCTTGAGCCGGTATTCCTGGTTTTGGGGAAGATATTTCACTATTCTGAATTTCCCAGGTTCGAAACAAGTTTTCTTCATTTCGTGAAATTAGTTGACTTTTGCCTCCTTGTGTTGATAACCAGGCATCACGTACCTTGCTGGAGTCCTTTAGACGTCTGATTACGCTACCAGT
>DAOUGX010000075.1:0-2837 GCA_034428855.1 Anaerolineaceae bacterium
CGCCCTAATAACCAATCATCTCTTCGTTTCTGGAAACGAAAACCAGCAACCTGATTCAGTTCCATTGGTGCCAACCAATCCAGCTTATCAGGAAGATTGGATTTTTCCTGGATCATCCAAAAAATTTTATTTTTCATATAAAAGGTTCCAGGCATAGACTTGAATTAAGCCTATGCCTGGATAACAATGCTTTACTTAACCAAAGCTTTAATGGGTGAAAGTAATTCTTCTGACAGATTGTACGGCATCGGAGAAGTTCGATATTGTCTGATCTCCAAATATACTTGCCCAACAGCATCCACCACGCGTGCATTAAAATAGCGTTCACCATTATCCCCGGAAACAGGTTCAACTTCTGCAAAAATGGGTACACCATTTACTTTATTTTCGAAAATTTGCAGTGCACCAATGGACCTTGGCAAACTGAGAGAATTGGATGTGCCAATATCCCACACGCCAGCCGTTTGTAAACATAATTCAACCAGAATGGGAACACTTACCAACGATTTCTCTTTCTGTGTCAGGGGAGGAATTTCTTTATTGAGTTTTCCCAGGACATGATCACCGTTTCGTTGCACACCTTCTAAAACCTGAAAGGCAGGGCCATGGAAATACAATTTATAAATGTCTTCTGCCTGTAGTGTATACGAACCATTCCAGTGAGGTGCTTTCACAGCGGGTTTTTCCATGGGCTGTTTGGAAGGCACCAGATGAACTTTACCGGAAAAATGGATCATGTGATCACTACGGTTGTGGGCACGAGCCAGATCAGATTCTAAAGTTACCCTGGCAACCAAACCATTAATTTCATGGATTACCTGTGCTTTCCAGGTGATACGACGAGCTTCATCGCGATAGAACTTAAAGGGAGTCAGAAATTGAATATCTTCCAGATGATCTACTCTGAAACCACCTTTGGCTGAACCTAAAGTTGAAGCAACATGCTGCGCAGCAACGGAAAATCCTTCAATTCCCATCACACCTGGTAAAAGAGGAGTTCCATTCAGGCTGTGATCTTTGAGAAAAGCTTCCTGACTGGGGTCTAACTCAGCTTCCAAAATCAGACCTTCCTGCAAGCTGAAGCCACTGGCTCGGCTGAGCATCACATGTACCGGTTGTCCGGTGGTGAGGGCAAGATTGGCTTTTTGGATATCCAATCCACCACTGGGGTCCGACTGGCTTTCCAGCATTCCAAGCGACCCGGCCACTACAATTTCACCTTGCGAACCAGCTTCCAATTCCTGGCGAACACAGGCGGCGGCTTCACCTGGATGAATCATATCTATCCCGGCACGTTTCATTAATTCAGGGATGTGTCCCCGGCTTGCCATACCTACTTCTGCCCAGGCACCCCAATCAATGGTAATGACCTGGAGGTTGGGGTACTCACTCCGCAAGTGTGAATTTAATCGGCTCAGTAAATCATTGGCTGAGCTGTAATCTGTTTGACCTGCATTCCCGAACCGTCCAGCTACAGAACTGAAATTAACAATCGCATTGGGCAATTTGCCAGTGGTTTCGAATGCTTTGAACAGGTTAAAGAAGCCACCTGCCTTAATATTTACAATTTGTCTGAATTCTTCTTCGCTCTTGCTCTCTAATTTTCGGCTTTTTTCTACACCCGCTGCATGAATGAGCACATCCACCTGATCTACCTGTTGGATAATTTGCTCAACAGTTTGCTGTACAGCAAGCTGGTTGGTGACATCGCAGGGGATATAGTTCACCTGACCACCGGCTGCCTGGATCTTTGACATGGTTTTCAGGGTGGCAGCGGCACGTTCCAGCGCAGCAATTTCCTGATTGATAATGGCTGGAGTGGCTTTTTGTCCGTTTTTGGATAAGCGTTGTAAGATGGTGAATTTTAGTTGTTCCGGATCGCTATTTAACAATGACAATTCGGGATGATCTGTTTCTGGCAATGGAGTTCGGGCTAACAGGTAGAAATGTCCCTGGGTATATTGTGCCAGATCTTCAATGATGGGTGCAGTAATTCCACCGGTTCCACCACTGACAACAAAGACAGATCCTATTGCCAGTGATTTCGAATTGGTATTATTCACCACCTGGTCCTGCAGAGCAAGCGTAAAACGCTGCTCATTTTCCCAGGCAACTTCCATTACAGCCGGATCTGACAGAGTTTCATCCAATAACTTGGTAGCCAGGCTGGCAGGTTTTTCATCTGCTGTAAAGTCTACTACTTTGACGAGTAAACCATTTCGTTCACGGGCGATGGCTTTAGCAAATCCGGCTGAAGCGCCTGCCAGTGGATTCTTTGCTCCCTGTTTGGAGAGACCATGCAGCCCATCCATCCGGGTGGCTACCAGCAGGAATTTCAATGCAGGCAATCCTCTGACAGCACTTACCAATGTGTAAAATTGAGATTCCAACGCAGCCGACCAATCCTCAGCGGACATTTCAGCCAATGATTTCCCTTTGTTAAGGCTGGCTAAGAAAAACAACCCATCGATTGCTGCTGATTGTTGCCATTCTTTGATTTGCTGATCAATCATCTTGGGATCGTCGTTTTTAATGGTGAGTACTTCCACCTGTTGATCTTTCAATTTCTTTTCAACGGCCGTGGCTACTTTACCCTGGTCGGCGATGATTACAACTCTTTTTTCTGTCTCAAGGGTAACGCTGGTTGGCGCACACAGATCCAGGCGGGGTCGCAAAACAGCTACCGGAATCCGCCGTCGAATAGAGGCAGTAGATTCCACCTGGCTTGAGGAACCAATGGTTTCGGCTGGTTTAACTTCTTCTGGTTGTGGTGGTTCAGTCTGCGTCTGTGCATCGACCACAAACTGGACGACTTTTGCCAGGGTGTTGTAATCGGA
>DAOUGX010000076.1:0-3097 GCA_034428855.1 Anaerolineaceae bacterium
CCTGAATTGATTGCACTACCATGTTTTTTTGTATAAATACCTGTTACGATAAACTCAATATCGAATTCTTTTCTTATTGTTTCTTGTTTTTTTAATAATAATTCTGCAAATGCCTGCCCAACATTACCAAATCCCATTAATGCTATTGAAATTTGACGCATCTTTCCCTCCAGTTGTTAAATTGGTGGCCAGGGGTATGATCTCCGATTTGGTTCTGGATACGGAAAATTATCCTGGTCAATTAAGAACAATCCTCTCTTAATCATAGAATTTAATTCCATCTCTGATAATAACATATTTAATTTTTTCACCAAATTGACATTTTTTTGAAGAAGAAAACTCACAAATTTTCTCAAATCATCTTTAAGCAAATGAGGAATTTCTAAGCCAGCCATATCCCAAATCACCGTCCTGTGTTTGAATTCATGGTTGAAACATAATCCATGATCGATTAACCAGGGTTTGTTTTCCGGGTCAAAAATAACATGTCCCGCTTTCCTGTCTGCGTTATTAATCAACAAATCGAAAAGGACTATTTTACTAAGAACGATAGGAGCCATGGCAGGAGAGTTAAGGAAATGAATAAGTGGGTCATGTTGAATAAAAAGTTGTAATGATCCCTTTCCATAAATGGCAGGTTTTAATCGGAAAATGGTGGGAGGAACGAGATTCCATCCTAATAAAAAGGAAACAACAAAGGCTGCAACTTCTCTTTGTGCCAGGGTAAAATCTGGAAAATCCCATAAAGGTTGTTCACCTTTTGATGGTTTATAAATCGCTTGTAACGTTAGTTCGGTATTTTCAATTCTGGTTAAAAAAGTGGAATTCGAACCTCGTAAAGCCTGACCAATAATGGATAGTTTTCCTTCTTGAAGGGTTTTAATGACTTTCCTTATTGATAATTCAGTAGGTTTAGTGTTTTTTGTGACCATTCTTTTTAGGACACAGATGTCCTTCTGGTTCGATAGGTTCATTACATAATGGGCAAATTGGACGACCCCGCTGAACTAATTCTATACTCCAATTTGCTAGTTGACTGATCTGGTCTCTTGCACACCAAAAATTTACCACACCTGCTTCTTCCTGAGCCTTTAATTGAGCTTCTGGGTCTTCTTGTTCAAAAACCACCTCTTTGGCAATTAAGCAAATCCTGTCTTGTTCAGCTTCATATGCCAAATTTAAGTCTCCAACTCTAAATAGTGGATCTACAGGTGGAATGATTCGCATGAATGTCTCATCGAAATTACCATTCTCTAACGGAAGATCAGGATAATTTTCATGTAATTTTTCAAAAAACCGCACCAAAGAAACAATTAATGACTGTAATTGTATTTTTTCGAATATCAACGTTATTGTTTGTTCTGATGTTTGTCCCTGAATAAAGAAAGTCCTTTGACCAGGTTGTCCGATTGCATCAGCCGTTATTCTTGTACAAGGGTTCAAGTTTATTTCGTTCATTGTTTCCTCAGTTGATCTTTGCTTTAGTATATCAAAATAGGATTACTAACTTATTTGGGTTGTACGAGGTTGATATCCTTTTGGTCATGCAACCATATTGCTTTGGTTATCACATAATTTTCTAGGTCTACCAATTTTACAAAATTTTTGAAGTCACTAAGTTTTCCACTCGTGATTAATAATAGTTTGTCATTTTCTTCTGGTGAAACATCTAGTTTCAATTCTTCCAAAATACGATTTGTCTGTCTGGCAATTGCTGGGGCAGGATCAATGACATTAATATCTGGTCCAACAATTTCCTGAATTAATGGAATTACAAAAGGATAATGGGTACAACCTAAAACTACAGAATCTATTTTTTGTTCCATCATTGGCCATAATGCATCTTCCAAAATTCTTCGGGTTTCTGGACCATTAAAATTTCCCTTTTCAATTTCCTGAACCAGACCAACGCACGTGTTTTGATATATTTGTACATTCTTCGCAAATCTCTCAACCACTGAGGAATACAGCTTCCCTTGAAATGTTGCCGGGGTTGCCAACACACCAACATTTCCAGTGTGCGTTTTTTCAACAGCAGGTTTTACAGCAGGTTCCATACCCACAAAAGGAATAGCCGGAAATTCTTCTCTAAGTGGAAATAATGCTGCAGCAGAAGCAGTGTTACAGGCAACAACTATGATTTTGGCACCAGAATCCAATAAAAACCGGGTAATTTTTTGAGAAAGAGAATAAACCTCATCGAGGGGTCTGGGACCATAAGGAACATGAGTTTGGTCTCCAAAATAGATTATTGGATGGTCCGGTATTTGTTTTCGAATTTCTCTCAAAACGGAAAGACCACCAACACCTGAGTCAAAAATACCAATTGAATTATTTAAAAGGATTTTTTTATTATTCATTGTTTTTGCATGCATTAATAAAAGAATTAAATATATTTTGGGTCGTTTGATAGGAGAATAACCATTCTGGATGCCATTGGACACCTAAAAAGAATGGATGATGATCAAGTTCAATGGCTTCAATGATTCCATCTGATGAGAAAGCACTTGGTTTTAAATTGCTTGCTATGGTCTTAATTGCTTGATGATGCAATGAGTTAACTTGAATCGATGAATGGCCTATTATTTGGTGAAGTAAAGTACCTGGAAATATGTTAATTGTGTGAGATAGTTGATCACGGGGATAACCAGGAAACCAATCATGTTTTTTTGAATCAGGTACTTGATCGTGAATATCCGTATATAAGTTACCACCAAGAGCCACATTTATAATTTGATGTCCTCTACAAATACCCAGGAGTGGAATCTCTTTTTTCTTAGCGATGCTGACTAATTCAATTTCAAATTTGTCTCTGATTGAATCGACTCCATACACCCGGGGATGGTCCTCCCCATTAAATATTTTTGTTTCAATATCCCCACCCCCTGTAATTAAAATCCCATTCACTCGGGGAAATACTTCAGGAATAACCTCGAGTGGAATTTCTGATGGAAAAATTACAGGAACCCCACCTGATGCGATAATAGCCTGGTAATATTTATCGATCAAAGAGGTTTTGTGAATTGTTGTATCACTGAGGTCTTTTCCGGCTGTAATTCCAATGATGGGCTGCATTCAATTCTCCTGCGAGGTGATA
>DAOUGX010000077.1:0-1757 GCA_034428855.1 Anaerolineaceae bacterium
AATATCAACGTTATTGTTTGTTCTGATGTTTGTCCCTGAATAAAGAAAGTCCTTTGACCAGGTTGTCAGATTGCATCAGCCGTTATTCTTGTACAAGGGTTAAAGTTTATTTCGTTCATTGATTCCTCAGTTGATCTTTACTTTAGTATATCAAAATAGGCTTACTAACTTATTTGTGTTGTACGAGGTTGATATCCTTTTGGTCATGCACCCATATTGCTTTGGTTATCACGTAATTTTCTAGATCTACCAATTTTACAAAATTTTTAAGTCACTAAGTTTTCCACTCGTGATTAAAAATAGTTTGTCATTTTCTTCTGGTGAAACATCTAGTTTCAATTCTTCCAAAATACGTTTTGTCTGTCTGGCAATTGCTGGGGCAGGATCAATTACATTAATATCTGGACCAATAATTTCCTGAATTAATGGAATTACAAAAGGATAATGGGTACAACCTAAAACTACAGAATCGATTTTTTGTTCCATCATTGGCCATAATGCATCTTCCAAAATTCTTCGGGTTTCTGGACCATTAAAATTTCCCTTTTCAATTTCCTGAACAAGACCAACGCATGTGTTTTGAAATATTTGTACATTCTTCGCAAATCTCTCAACTACTGAGGAATACAGCTTCCCTTGAAATGTTGCTGGGGTTGCCAATACACCAACACTACCTGTGTGCGTTTTTTCAACAGCAGGTTTTACAGCCGGTTCCATACCCACAAAAGGAATAGCTGGAAATTCTTCTCTGAGTGGATATAATGCTGCAGCAGAAGCAGTGTTACAGGCAACAACTATGATTTTAGCACCCGAATCCAATAAAAACCGGGTAATTTTTTGGGAAAGAGAATAAACCTCATTGAGGGGTCTGGGACCATAAGGAACATGAGTTTGGTCTCCAAAATAGATTATTGGATGGTCCGGAATTTGTTTTCGAATTTCTCTCAAAACGGAAAGACCACCAACACCTGAGTCAAAAATACCAATTGAATTTTTTAAAAGGATTTTTTTATTATTCATTGTTTTTGCATGCATTAATAAAAGAATTGAATATATTTTGGGTCGTTTGGTAGGAGAATAACCATTCTGGATGCCATTGGACACCTAAAAAGAATGGATGATGATCAAGTTCAATGGATTCAATGATTCCATCTGATGAAAAAGCACTTGGTTTTAAATTGCTCGCTATGGTCTTAATTGCTTGATGATGCAATGAGTTCACTTGAATCAATGTTTGGCCAATTATTTGGTGAAGTAAAGTACCTGGAATTATGCTAATTGTGTGTGATAGTTGATCACGGGGATAACCAGGAAACCAATCATGTTTATTTGAATCAGGTACTTGATCGTGAATATCTGTATATAAGTTTCCACCAAGAGCCACATTAATAATTTGATGTCCTCTACATATACCCAGTAGCGGTATCTGATTTTTCTCAGCGAGACGGACTAATTCAGTTTCAAATCCGTCGCGGATTGTATCGACTCCATACACACGTGGATGGTCCTCCCCATTAAATATTTTTGGTTCAATATCCCCGCCCCCAGTAATTAAAATTCCATTCACATTAGGAAATAATTCAGGAATAACCTCGAGTGGAATTTCTGAAGGAAAAATTACAGGAACTCCACCTGATGCGATAATAGCCTGGTAATATTTATCGATCAAAGAGGTTTTGTGAATTGTTGTATCACTGAGGTCTTTTCCGGCTGTAATTCCAATGATGGGCTGCATTCAATTCTCCTGCGAGGTGATA
>DAOUGX010000078.1:0-3079 GCA_034428855.1 Anaerolineaceae bacterium
CGAAATGACTTGCTGGAATTTTTAGAAATGATTTTGGCAGCATTGATGGATCGATTGCAGGCGAAAGGGTCGTTTGTGGTTTCAATTAACGAGGATGGTTTAGAACTGGTTTTATCCAATGGTAGAGTCCAACTTAATGACCACAAAATTACTGAGGAATTATCAAAAATCGTTCTTGAAAATAGCGAATTTCCTGAGATATATCAATGGGAAAATTCGACATTATTTCCATTGGTCACAGAATTAAACGGAAATCAGGATGAAGAAGAATTAATCGGTCTTCTGGGAATTACAGGCGTTGAAATTCATGAATTGGATGATGAGCAAACATCTGCCTTGAATATTATGATAGATAGGGCTACCTCCGCGTTGAGTGATCGAAGAATGCAAATCAAAATATTCGAATCGATGGAAAAATTGAGTACACGGGTTAATACAATCCAACAATTAAGGGCAAAGGGTAGGTTTGATCGGGAACGAGTTTTTTCGGAGGAAGTTCCAATTCAAAATGGAGATTTATCCGTATGGGTGAAAGACGCGCTTACTCATTTTTGGGGTGGGCCGAAACTAACCGATAATCCATTGATGGATCTTCAGATTGTTCAGGAAACCGCTGATAACAGCGAAGGCAATAGAGCAAACGCGCTCAGAACCATTTTAAGAAATGCGATCGATCAGGTAAAACCAGAGGGTGAAAGAAGGTTTACAGCAGAATGGATATTGTATAATATTCTAGAGATGAAATTCCTTGAAGGAAGAAAAGTTCGGGAAATAGCCATCAAATTATCCATGTCTGAAGCAGATTTATACAGAAAACAAAGGGTTGCCATCGAGACGGTAGCAAATAAAATAATTGAAATGGAAAAGCAAGCTCGCAATGTAGAATAATCAAAAATTTGTTGGATATATTCAGTTCGCACCTATCTTGAACAGGATAGGTTGACCTGGAGGAGCGTACATGTTTATGCATCATAGCAAAATCAAAAATGAACCTGAAATTCCACCCATGGATGAAGGGTGGTGGGCATCAGTACTTGCAGATGAAGAAATTCTCGAACCAGAAGCTCAAGATGGCGAGACAAAAATTTCAATGTCCACCGGGTCATTGATGGTTGATTGGGAAAAAGTACAAGCTGTTTTTGAGCATGATGAAATTGTTGATTTGTTTGTCCAGGGCTTTAACCGAGGGGGTTTATTAGTTCAAGGAGATAATATACAAGGATTTGTTCCGCTTTCTCATTTAATTGTTTCGTCCAATGACTACGATGAGGAAGAAAAAAAATCCATTTTAGCCAACTATGTTGGAAAAACCATTAAATTAAAAGTTATTGAGTGTGAACCAGGACAGGAGAGAGTGGTTTTATCAGAGCGAGCCGCTTTAGCAGGAGAAGGAAGTAGAAAAGCTTTATTCCAGACATTAAAGACAGGATCGATTGTCAATGGAATCATCACCAATATTACTGATTTTGGAGTATTTGTTGATTTAGGTGGTGTGGAAGGATTAATCCATGTATCAGAGTTGTCTTGGGGACGCGTTCAGCACCCTGGTGAACTACTTACTTTAGGTCAACCAATTAAAGTTTTGGTTTTACAGGTCAGTGAAGAGAGTGCCAGAATTGCACTGAGTCTGAAACGCCTTTTTCGAAATCCCTGGGAATCCTTAGCTGAAATGTATACGATTGGCGATGTTGTCTCTGCAACAATTACTGCAATTACGCGTTTTGGTGTCTTTGCACGTATGCAGGAAGGTATTGAAGGTCTGATTCACATATCTTCTATTCAACCTGGAGTTGGTCAAAAAGATTTAGAAGGCATGTTTACACAGGGCCAGAAGGTAACTGTCAAAATATTACATATTGATATTGAGAGACGACGATTAGGTCTGGGTTTAATTGATGAGTAAAAGGACCAGGAGCAAAAAAGCAAAGAATTTCTTACTGGATAAGGATCAAGATACTCCCATTCAGAAAAAAGATTGGATACAAAAATTTTATCCTCTGGTGAGTAGATTTGGATTGGATATTTTAGGGGTATCCATGTTTGCTTTAGCGATAATTACCCTTTTCGGTTTGATTGGCTGGACGTCTGGATCGATCATTTCAAATTGGATTAAGTTGCTTTCACAATGGTTTGGCTGGGGAAGCTATTTTTTTGTAATCATTTTTGTAGCTTTCGGAATATGGTGTTTTCATAAGCGAATCTTTGGAGATGTTCGATTTCCTCTATCAAAAGTACTTGCACTTGAAGCAAGTTATTTTTTCCTGATTTCTTTACTCTCCATATATGGAGGTTTGAACCTGGAAAGAGCTGAAAATGGGCTGGATGGAGGTTTTATCGGTTGGGGATTAGCTTCATTACTATCCGGATTATTACCAACTCCATTCATGACGGTGATTTTGATTTTTTTATTCATCATCACTATTACCATTGGAACCGGCATTTTTTCATTTTTTTTAAGACAATTGAATAAATGGTCAGAAATATATATCCAATCCAAAGGATTGGATGCACAGACAGGATATTCAAATTCATTCTCCTCAGAAGATGATTTAGAGAAAAACTTATCCAAAGAAGAAAAAGCACTTGAAAAATTAAAAAGTCAAACGGTAATGACTCCTGCATCTGTCATAGAACGACAGAAAAATCTACCACCATTTGATCTCCTTGCTGCCGAACAAGTAATAGTAATGGATAATTACCAGGTCCAGATAATGGGAGAACAAATAGAGAAAACGTTAGATGAATTTGGAATACCTGCAAGAGTCGCGGGGTACAGAATTGGCCCGACTGTTACACAATTCGCTGTGGAACCGGGATTTGTGGAGAAAGAAAATCCTGATGGTACGACCAGTAAACACAAAGTCAGGGTTTCACAAATTTCATCATTGGCAAGGGACCTGGCATTAGCATTGTCAGCAGAACGTCTAAGAATCGAAGCACCTGTTCCTGGAAGATCATATGTTGGAATCGAAGTTCCAAATTTAAAATCGAAAATGGTACGACTCAGACCTGTACTTGAATCCGAGGTTTTTCAAAAATTAAAATCTCCTCTAAGCCTGGCCTTAGGCCAGGATGTTTC
>DAOUGX010000079.1:0-3834 GCA_034428855.1 Anaerolineaceae bacterium
AGCAGTATGGTCAGGCAGTGGCTGAAATGCACAATGCGCTTGATGATTTTTATAGTTCTTACCAGCGGTTCCTCCTGGACCTGGATTATTTCACCATGCAACCTTTACGATTCATTGAACCATTGTTAAAGGATCGTCTAGATGATTGGTTTTATGTTAAAGATTTTGCTAAAAAACTTCGTCGTCGATTGTTGGATTTGCCTGCAACATCTCTTGAGATGGGTTTTTGCCATGGGGATTTACAGGGATACCATGCAAATGTTTCACCGGATGGCACTTTAACATTCTACGATTTTGATTGTGGTGGATATGGTTTTCGTGCTTACGATTTGGCTGTTTTTTTATGGTGTTGCCGTTTACAGGATGCAGTCGCTGTGCGTTGGGAACCTTTTTTGAAAGCTTACCAGGGAACTAGACCCATAAAAGATCTGGATATACAAGCAATACCTTTGTTTGTATGTGCCAGGTACCTCTGGCATATGGGGGTTCATGCACAAAATTCACCGGATTGGGGAATCGGTTTTCTAAATCATGAGTATTTCAAGGATCATCTTGAACGGCTCCACAAAGCAGATGAGGAATACCTGATACAATAACAAATCATTAAAGTTATACTGCCTGTCATTAAGAATTTTACTAATCAATCATCATGGATCAAAAACCTCCTCAAGCATCAAGATCTCATACCAATGCCGTTCTTATCGCCTTACTGGTAACATTCCTGTGGTCAACTTCCTGGGTGCTAATAAAAATCGGGTTAAGTACCAGCTTACCCCCGGTAACATTCGCTGGCTTACGCTACACACTAGCCTTCGTTTGTCTGCTTCCGTTTATTCTTTTGAAATCCAGGCATAGATTATTGATTCGAAATATTTCAAAATCGACCTGGCTTATATTATTTACTTTAGGATTTTTGTTTTACACGATCACACAGGGAGCTCAGTTCGTTGGGTTGGCGTTTCTTCCTGCCGCCACAGTAACACTCCTGCTGAATTTCTCCCCGATTTTTGTGGCAATCCCAAGTGGATTGGTGAATAAAGAATCAACTACTTTAGCCCAATGGTTTGGCATTCTTTTGACAATCATTGGGGCTGTAATTTACTTTCTTCCATTAAATATACCTGGTACCCAGGCAGTTGGTATCTTCGCTGTTGTTATCGGTGTGCTGGCCAATGCTGGTTCTTCGCTGATAGGAAGAAAAGTGAATACTCAAACTGGCTTACCAGCCATTGTCATTACCACCATCAGTATGGGTATTGGCGGAGTATTGTTGTTGGTCATTGGTATATTTTCCCAGGGTTTTGGTCAGGTAGATCTTCAACAATGGTTAATCATCGTCTGGTTGGCTGTTATCAACACTGCCTTTGCGTTTACATTATGGAATAAATCATTGCAGACCCTGACTGCAGTCGAATCCAACATCATAAACAATACAATGCTCCCTCAGATCGCGATTCTGGCATGGTTATTTTTGGGTGAATCCCTAAATTTCAGACAAATCGCCGGGTTGGGATTGGTCACGATTGGAATATTGATTGTTCAAATCTGGAGAGGTAAGAAGAAGTAACGATTTCCAACCCTTTTCATTAATTTAATTGGTGATAGAATTGCAATTCGTGCCTCTATAGAGGTACGAATTTTTTTTAATTAAATGAGAAAGGCAGCAAGATGGGAAGAAAAAATTACATTCAAATGCTGCGAGATGAATTTCAAGGATATAACCGCACAAAATTTCAACAGGATCTGCTGGCTGGTTTGACAGTGGCAGCTGTGGCACTACCTCTTGCATTGGCATTCGGAGTCGCATCTGGAGCCAGTGCTGCAGCTGGATTGGTAACCGCTGTGATCGCCGGACTTGTGATTGGACTCCTATCCGGGGCACCTTATCAGATATCCGGACCAACAGGTGCGATGAGTGCTGTTTTAATTGTGTTGGTGCAACGCTATGGATTGCAAGGCATCTGGATAGCTGGCTTGATTTCAGGTTTATTTTTACTGATCATTGGTGTACTTAAATTAGGACGATTCATAGCTTTCATTCCCTCTCCTGTAATTACCGGATTTACCTCAGGGATAGCACTGATAATTTTTATTGGTCAGATCGATAATTTCCTGGGTGTCAAAACCCCAGGCAGCGAATCGGCTTTATTCAAATTTCTGGAATATTTTCAGGGGGGATTCATTCCTGATTGGCATACGATTCTGATTGGATTAATGGTGATACTCATCATGGTATTTTGGCCAAAGCGGTGGGGTGCACGGTTCCCATCTTCGCTTATGGGAATCATCGCTGCAACACTGTTAAACACACTCATGAAATGGCCGGTTGCTGTGATAGGTGAAATTCCAAAAACAATATTCCTGGCTGAACGGTTTACTTTCAGTCAAATTCCCTGGGAAAGCTTGCCTGAATTCCTGGCACCTGCACTTACCATCACTGCCTTAGGAGCTGTCGAAAGTTTGCTGTGTGGAGCAGTCGCTTCCAATATGACCGGTGTGCGATTACAAGCGAATCTTGAATTGGTCGGCCAAGGGATCGGTAATATGTTGATCCCATTTTTTGGTGGCGTCCCGGCAACGGCTGCAATAGCCCGAACCAGTGTCGGTATCAAATCAGGTGGACAAACGCGTCTGGTGAGCATCATCCATGCCATCGGTTTGCTTTTATCCATGTTCTTACTTGCGCCGGTTATGCAACAAATTCCTCTGGCTGCTCTGGCAGGCGTATTGATGGTGACTGCCTGGCGAATGAATGAATGGCATGCGATCCGTTTCATTTTTAACAAACGCTTCAAAAGTGATATTCTAGCATTCTCAATTACGATGGTGGCAACCATTACCCTCGATTTAACCCAGGCGATATTGATTGGTTCATTGATTGCTGGTGCCATCTTTCTGAATAAAATAGCCAGTTTGCAAATTGATATTCAGGAAGTTGACCCGGACAAATTAAAAGCACGTGGAATTGAGGTCTCAAAAAATTGCCCGCATATCCGGGTAGCATATCTGACCGGCCCCTTATTCTTTGCTGCCAGTGGCATTTTTAATGAAGCATTATCTCAATTAAAGGATACCCACACTTTGATTCTTTCTATGCGTGCAGTTCCCTTACTGGACACCTCCGGCTTGGAAGTCATTCAGCGCCTGCATGAGAAAATCATTGCCAGAGGTGGACATTTAATGCTGGCTGGTGTCCATGAGAATGTGCGTGGAATGATGCAACGCGGTGGTTTGGAGAATAGCATTGGTGTGGAAAATTTCTTCTGGAGTAGTGAACAGGCAATCATCGCAGCGGATCAACATAACTGTTCTTACTGTGAAATCTGATTTTCTTCTGGATAGTAGTGTTGAAATTTATGTTTTTATGTTTCAGATGAATTGTTTACAATTATTTAAATTTCTCTTAATATTCGTTAAATACAAAGGGATTCAATTCAGCTTATAATTCCTTTATGAGTATAGGAGGAATATGAAAATTTTAGTAAGTAATGATGATGGCATTTTCAGTCCTGGATTGATTGCCCTGGCTGAAGTAGCTTCACAATTTGGTGATGTTGTCATTTTTGCCCCTGATTTTGAACAATCTGCCATGGGGCATGCCATCACGATTAAAAGACCTTTAACCTATCATCGGGTAAAATTCCTGAAAGATTTTGAATCATACCGGGTAAATGGCACCCCCGCTGATTGTGTCGCCATGGGGTTATATCACGTTGGGAAAGTAGATCTGGTCTTATCTGGAATCAACGTCGGAAGCAATTTAGGTAGTGACATCTGGCATTCCGGGACTGTGGCAGCCGCCAAACAAGGAGTGATCCTGGGTGTACAATCAAT
>DAOUGX010000080.1:0-1814 GCA_034428855.1 Anaerolineaceae bacterium
GAGGATTCTTCCACGGTCCTCCTTTTCAAAACCGCACAGAAGCTTGGAAATGGTGGATTTTCCTGCACCATTCTTGCCAACAATTGACACCATTTCACCTTCTTTAATTTCAAAGTTGATATCCTCCAGTACCGGGCGTAGACCGTCATACGAAAAGGAGATATTATCCATCTTCAAGATGGATGGATGGATGTTTATTTGCCTGGTTGGTTGGATGTGTCTATACCAGTTTTGCAAGGCATCTCGAATGGGTTCACTCTTTAAAGTTCCAATATAACCCGCCTGAATTGATTTTGTCACTTTCAATCCAGCATATTTGAGTGCGGTAACATACAATGGTTCACGGATTCCGGTTTCCTGTAATATACCAGAAGAAACCAGGGAATGGGGATCCATATCAGCAATGATTCGCCCTTCATTTATAACAATCACACGATCGACATCCCGATGGAGTACATCTTCCAGCCGATGTTCAATGATCAGAATTGTTTTACCAGACTGCTTGTGAATATCATCTATTATTTCGATAGCAATCTTCCCTGTAGCCGGATCCAGGTTGGCAAGTGGTTCGTCAAAGAGAAGAATATCTACATCGTCGATCATGACACCTGCCAGTGAAGTGCGCTGTTTCTGCCCACCGGAAAGCTCGAAAGGAGAAGATGTGAGCCAGTTATGCATATCCACCATTTTTGCCACATTTTGCACCCGCTGATGCATCTCGATTGTGGGTACATTATCATTTTCAAGTGCGAATGCGATATCTTCTCCCACAGTCAAGCCGACAAACTGGGCATCTGAATCCTGCAAAACGGTGCCAATCGTTTTGGACAACTTGAATATATCGAGCGTAGAGGTTTCCTGCCCATTAATTTTCAAGCTGCCATGAATTTCTCCTTTGTAAGAAAATGGGATCAATCCATTAAGACAGTGACCAAGAGTGCTCTTACCGCTACCACTAGGACCAACAATAAGGATCTTCTGTCCAGAGTAGATCGTCAAATTAATCTCATGTAAAGTGGGTTCAGCCTGGCTGAAATATTGAAATGAGAAGTTATTGAATTCGATGATTGGTTTTAAGTTCATATATTCTGTTTATTGAATAAAAAAGCTCAGACTCTACTGGTATGAAAGTCTGGGCTTTTTTCTGACCAGAAACGGCCCAAAAAAGGTATCGCTGTTATTTCTTACTCAGGCTTCCCTTTTTTGTGCGTGTGGCTGCATATGCAATCAGCAACAATGTGCCGATCACACCAGCACTGATGGAATTCATAATCGCGGCAGTGATGCCTTGTGTGAAAACCAGATTTGCTGGTTCTTGATAGATGAGAATATCCAGTAATGGGGCAACCACCACCCAGGCAATGACATTACCGATGATCTGAATAACGTTGAAGGTTATGATGTCCTTACCTTTGAATTCACCTTGTTCAACTTTGGTTCGATTAAATGCAAAACCGAAAATGAAGCCGGAAACACCGCTGGCAATGACCCAGCTCCACCAAGGTGAGCCATATTGAATAGCATCGCTCAAGGCGTGACCGATGAAAGAGATAAGAGCACCGGCAATCGGACCAAACAGGGTGGCGAAAAGCGCACTTACTCCATAAGCTGTCTGAAAACTGGTTTCAGGGACAGGTGAAGGAACTTTGACATACATGAATAATAGCGTGAAAATTGCTGCGCCTAACCCGGTAGCAACGATGGTCTTTGTGTTGACCTTAAATAAATCTTTCATGTCCTTTTCTCCTTAAAATATTGGGATAAAACAATTTGGAATGTACTACTATGATTATATATCGAAATTCATCTACCAT
>DAOUGX010000081.1:0-1962 GCA_034428855.1 Anaerolineaceae bacterium
AACTGCAGAAGTTGGTTTACGAGCTGTATGTGCCGAAAGTATCTTAAAATTTCCAACACCGGATGCCCAATCTTTTGAGGAATCTTTAGCTTATTCCAAAAAATTTATTGAAAAGTGGAAGAATCACCCATTAATAATTCCAGCAATCGCACCTCATGCTCCATATACCTGTACACCTGAGATTATCGAAAAATCCAAAAATATAGCTCTGGACTATGATATTCCATTACATATACATCTTGCTGAAACACAATCTGAAGTGGAAAATGTTGTTGCTGAACATGGGATGCCGGTTATTCCGTACATGGATAAATTGAATTTATTCGAAGCAAAAGTAATAGCTGCGCATTGTGTTCACATCGACCCTGGTGAAATTCGCCTATTGAAAGCAAAAAATGCAGGTGTTGCTCACAACCCATCTTCCAATTTAAAATTAGCGTCTGGTATTTCACCAGTTAAACAGATGATGGATTTAGGCATTAACGTAGGCATTGGAACAGACGGACCAGCTTCTAATAATGATCTGGATATGTTTGAGGAAATCAGATTAACAACCTTTTTAGCGAAAGGCTCTTCTGGAGATCCAACGGCTCTTCCCGCCAGAACAACGATCGCAATGGCTACACGTATTGGAGCTAAAGCTTTGCACATCGAAGATATCACCGGTTCAATTTCCCCAGGAAAACGAGCCGATTTAATCTTAATCGACATTCAGAAAATTCACAATTCTCCATGGTTCCGTCACCTAAATGAGAGTCTATACAGCCAGGTCGTATACGCAGCGAAAGCCAATGACGTTTCAGATTTAATGGTGAATGGGAAATGGTTAATGAAAAAGAGTGAATTAATGACCATTGACGAAATTGCACTCATGGAACAAGGACAGGAATATGCTAAAAAAATTGATACCTTTTTATTTCAAAGGGAATCCTCGGTTCTCTCAAAATTGGTGGCAATTGGTGGTACCCTGGAAGAAGAAAGTTTTGAAGTGCAAATTAAAGTCAGAATTGACGATCCCGTTTCAGTAATAAATGCAATAAACAAAAGCTCTCTTCCCATTATCAGGAAACGCCACTACCATGAATATGATACTTATTTCTCTTTTGATGATCCAGAACAAGGTCGATTGCGATTTCGGGAAGATCATTTCATTTCGGAAAAGAATGAGATTATTAACGTTCGTTCACGATTAACATTGATTGGCGAAAGTAGCGAAAGTCAATTCCCACAGGAAGTAATGTTATCCAGGTCACGATTTTTTGCACCAGCGACTCAAAGTCTTAGATTTTATAAAGAATATTTCAATCCCAGCAATACCCAGGAAGTTGAAAAAGACCGAGTAAGATTCCTGGTCAGTTACAAGGATACTGAATGCTTTATTAATGTGGATACTTTTATTGTGCCGGAATTAGGTTCATACTTAGAAATAAAAAGTAGAACTTGGAGCCGTTTGGATGCAGAGAATAAATCAAAATTAGTGCTGGAGATTATTACACTTTTAGGTCTTCAGGATAAACCGACCATTTCAAAGGATTATTTCGAAATGATATAAATTAAGGTTTACAACAGGGAGAGAATTGTGAAAAAAAACAAGAAAATTAATATTTTATACATCGCTTCTGAAGCTGCTCCACTGATTAAAGTAGGAGGACTTGGGGATGTTGCTGGTTCATTACCGAAAGCTTTAAAAAATTTGGTCGCTAAACAGATATCTGGTTATGAATTAGATATCAGATTGGTGATTCCATTCCATTCGTTAATCAACCAAAAATTAGAGAATATTCAATTAGTATCTTCTTTTATGGTTAAACATAATCAAGGGAATATTCCAGCCAGAGTTTTTCAAACCAGTATCGAAGGTGTACCAATTTATTTAATCGAAGGAAGTTCGATTCTTTCTGACCAGAATGTTTATTCATCGAACCCTGAATATGATGCCAAAAAATACATATTTTTCTCCCT
>DAOUGX010000082.1:0-5426 GCA_034428855.1 Anaerolineaceae bacterium
GGAGAAGAAGAATTAATGAAAGCTAAAGAAAATGCAGGCTGGCCAGTTGAGCCGAAGTTTTATATTCCGGATGACGTCCTACAACTTTTCAGACGATCGATTGAAGTTGGGGAAAAATTAGAAAATGAATGGAACGGACTTATCGAAGTTTATAAAAGAGAAGGCAAGAGTCAGACAGAAGAATTTCTAAGAAGAATGAATGGATTGTTGCCAATTCAATGGGAGGATGAACTTCCCAATTTCATTGCTGATTCAAAAGGTATGGGTTCAAGGGTGGCTAGTGGAAAAGTAATTAATGCTTTGGCTACAAAACTACCAGAACTAGTGGGGGGGTCAGCTGATTTGACACCTTCAAACAATACCTGGATTAATGGAGATTCAGATTTTCAGTCAGACAATCCTGGTGGTAGATATTTTCATTTTGGGGTGCGTGAACATGCCATGGGAGCGATTCTTAATGGTATTGCTTTACATGGTGGTTTTATTCCCTATGGAGCATCATTTTTAGTTTTTTCGGATTATGTGAGACCTGCAATCAGATTATCTGCACTATCTCATATCCCAGTCAAATGGATCTTTACCCATGATTCAATCGGGGTTGGCGAAGATGGTCCAACCCATCAACCAGTAGAACACCTTGCATCCTTAAGGTCAATTCCAGGATTGGTTGATATTAGACCAGCTGACGCAAATGAAGTATCTTATGCCTGGAAAGTAGCTATTCAAACTAAGAACAAACCTGTGTTATTAGCCTTATCCAGACAAAACCTTCCGACACTGGATAGAGAATATTTCAACTCAGCGCAAGGTCTTGAAAAAGGGGCATATGTATTAAAAGATTATGGTTCTGAAAATCCAGATCTGATTTTAATGGCTTCCGGGTCGGAGGTTTCTCTTGCAATAAAAGTAGCAGATCTTTTAGTTCAGGAAGGTAAGAATGTTAGATTAGTCTCTATGCCGAGCTGGCACTTATTTGATATTCAGGATAAGACCTACAAAGATAGTGTACTACCCCCTACAATTCAAGCAAGAATTGCAATAGAAGCTGGTTCGACATTTGGTTGGGAAAAGTGGGTTGGTGACAAAGGTCAGATTATAGGATTGAATCGTTTTGGAGAATCAGGAAAATTTGAAGATATATATCCTCATCTTGGATTTTCGAAAGAAAGAATTTTACAGATCGCATTAGAAATTCTTAAATAAGGAGAAAATATGCGTATAGCAATTGGTTGTGACCATGGTGGTTACCCTCTAAAATTCACGGTGATTAATGCAATAAATTCACTTGGTCATGAAGTCATTGATTTTGGCACGGATAACGGTGAAATAAGTGTTGATTTTCCTGATTATGTTTTCAGAGTCTGTGATGCCATCCAAAGAGGAGTTGCCCAAAGAGGGATCATCATCTGTGGCTCTGGAGTTGGAGCATCAGTTGCTGCAAATAAAATGAAAGGAATCATAGCTGGATTGTGTCATGATCATTATTCTGCTGGCCAAGGGGTTGAACACGATCATATGAATGTTTTATGTATGGGTGCACGGGTAATTGGTTCAGCTGTGGCAAATGAACTTACTTTAGCATTCTTATCCGCTGAAGAAGATCATCATGAAAGATTTGTCAGACGAGTAGAGAAAATAAGAAAACTGGAAGAGTTCGGTCATTTGTAGAAAGCGAGTTATTGATATGAATCCGATAGAAAAACTTCACAAATCAGGTCAATCCATTTGGTACGACAATATTGAAAGAAGATTGCTACTCAATGGTGAAATGGAAAAAATGATTTCTAATGGCGATATTCGTGGAGTAACCTCGAATCCGTCCATATTTCAAAATGCAATTTCTAAATCATCTGATTATGATTCTGCCATACAACCAATGGCGTGGTCTGATTGGTCTTCGGAAGATATTTTTTTTCAATTGGCCATTGAGGATATTCAAACAACTGCAGATTTGTTTTCTCTACTTTATGAAAATTCAAATGGGGGTGATGGATATGTGAGTCTGGAAGTAAATCCAAAACTGGCTTATGACACAGAAGGGACTTTTCTTCAGGCAAAAGAGTTGTGGAAAAAAGTTAATCGAAAAAATTTAATGATAAAAATCCCAGCTACAAAGGAAGGCTTACCGGCAATCCGCAAATCAATTGCAGCAGGTATCAACATAAACGTGACTTTAATTTTTTCGGTGGAACGTTATGAAGAAGTCATTGATGCTTATCTTTCTGGACTGGAAGACAGGATAGCTCAAGGCCAAGAAATAAATAATATTGCATCGGTAGCTTCATTCTTTGTTTCAAGGGTTGATTCGAAAATAGATTCATTATTAGAGCAAAAAGTTAAATCTGGAGAAATAGATCCGAATCAATATTTCGAATTAAGAGGAAATGCAGCCATTAACAACTCCAGGTTGGCATATGAATTATTTGAAAAGAAATTCTCAGAAAACAGATTCAAAAAATTAAACCAACATGGTGCAAGAGTTCAAAGACCCTTGTGGGCATCAACTTCAACTAAGAACCCAGATTATTCTGATGTCCTTTATGTCGAAGAATTGATAGGGGAAAATACGGTCAACACTGTACCTCCTCAAACATTAGATGCATTCAAAGATCATGGACAAGTTGAACAGAAAATCAGAAAAGATTTAGATAAAGCCAAAAATTTATTTGAAAAATTGAATTCAATCGGCATCAATATTGACGATGTGACACAATTGTTAGAGGATGAAGGAGTAAGTGCCTTTGCAAAAGCATTTGAAGCCTTATTAAACTCAATAAATGAACGAAAACTAACCTTCATCAAACAGCTGAATGGATTATCTGAGAATTTACAGAAACGAATCGAAATAAACGAAAGGCAAGCCCTCATTACACGAATATTTGAAAAGGACTCTTCGATTTGGTCTTCAGACAAAAATAAAACACTAGAAATTCAGAATCGCCTGGGTTGGCTGGACTCACCATACGTTGCCCAGAGTCTGATGGATGAAATAATAAAATTACGGGATGAATTGGTAGATAATGGATTCACACATGCATTGTTATTGGGAATGGGGGGGTCTTCCCTGGCAGCGGAGGTTTTGAGTTTATCTTTTCGAGGGATTGCAGATGGATTAAATTTATCCATTCTGGATTCCACTGATCCAAGGCAGGTAAAATTTTCATTGGAAAATAATCCGTCTGGAAAGACCATTTTCATTGTATCCAGTAAATCTGGTGGAACAACTGAAGTTCAAGCATTTCTCAGTTACTTTTACAACCAAATGCGGGAATTTGCTGGGGATCAGGCAGGAAAATATTTCATCGCAATTACTGATCCAGATACTGAATTAGCAAGGCAAGCTAAGGATTTAAATTTTCGAAAAATTATATATGCAGATCCAACGGTTGGAGGAAGATTTTCAGCCCTTACGGCGTTTGGATTGGTTCCAGCTGCTCTCATGGGGATTGAATTGGTGACATTTCTATCTAAAACTAAAGAGTTCATAAATTTCTGCCGGCCAGGTATCCCATCGGGTAGGAATCCCGGATTAGTTTTGGGGTCCATTTTGGCGGAAGCAGCAATGATGGGGAAGGATAAATTGACAATCATTGCTGAAGAACCTTTTCGATCCTTCGGTTCCTGGTTAGAACAATTAGTTGCTGAATCGAGTGGCAAAAATGGAAAAGGGATTATCCCAATCGATATCGAACCTTTCGTTCCGATACAACATTATTCGGATGACCGATTTTATATCTATCTCAAGAATGATGGTATTTTTGAAGAAAATATTCACACATTATTAACTGCTGGACATCCGGTAATTACTTATAAAATAAATGATCCTTATGATATTGGTGCAGAATTTTACAGATGGGAATTGGCAATAGCAGTAACTTGTGCAATTCTTCAAATAAATACATTCGATCAACCAGATGTTCAGGATAATAAGAACCGAACAAAACAAAAAGTGACTGATTTCAAGAATTTGAAGAAATTTGATTTTGGAAAACCTTATTTTTCTAATGATCAGTTTGATGTCTATTCCAGTGTCGAATTGAGCACTCAAAATTCAGAAAATATTCTGCATATCATTGATAGTTTTCTTGATCATCAAATGAAAGGTGATTATATAGCGATAAATGCCTATTTGCCAAAGTTAGTCAAAATTGAAAAACAGCTTCAGGATTTTCGACGATCATTATTAATAAAAACCGGAAAGGCAACAACTTTAGGTTTTGGCCCTAGATTTCTGCATTCTACCGGTCAATTACATAAAGGCGGACCTGACAAGGGATTATTTATTCAAATAATTGATGAATCCAATATTGATTTTGATATTCCAGGAATGGGAATCACATTCAAAAATTTGTTAACTGCTCAAGCTTTAGGAGATTATGAGGCTCTTCTCAGCCGTGGAAAGAAAATAATTCTAATTCATCTAAAGAAAACAGAAATCAGCGATCTTTGGTAAATGCAAATTGGTTATGCAATATCCTTTGCCATTGCAATAGCTCCTAAGATACCAGCATAATTTTTTAAACCTGGTGGTACGATATATTCGAAAATTTTGTTATTAATCAAATCTGAGTGTACATAACCGTTCAGATATGATTTTGTTTTTGTGTGTATGAGTGGAAATAAATGTTGTTTTTGCATAACTCCACCACCTAAAATAATTTTTTGTGGAGAAAAGGCGCATATAAAATTACTCATTGCCTGGGCTATGTAATCAGCTTCCAGCAACCAGGCTGGATGGGAATCTTCAATTTCTTCCGCAGGGATTCCCCATCGATCTTTTATTGCTGGTCCAGAAGCTAATCCTTCAAAGCAATTCTTGTGAAATGGACATTTTCCTGGGTATGTTGTATCGGTAACATTTCTTGATAACATAATGTGCCCCATTTCTGGATGAATCAATCCATGAAGTGGTTTTTGCCCAATGATCGCTCCTCCACCAATTCCCGTTCCAATCGTGAAATATAAAAAATTACTAATATTTCTGGCAGCACCCCATCTACCTTCTCCAATAGCAGCAGCATTAACGTCGGTATCAAAAACGATAGGAACATCCAATGCGTTTTGAATTGGTCCTACGACGTCTACATTGAGCCAACCTGGTTTAGGGGTAGTGGTTATGTAGCCATAAGTATCACTTGTTCGATCCAGATTAATAGGACCGAAACACCCTACTCCCAATGCTAATAATTTAATATTATGTTTCAAGATCATATCTTGGAAAAAGGAAATTGTCTTTGATAAAGTTTCCTGAGGAGAAGTTGTCGAAAAACGAGTTTCTTCCAATATTTCTTCAGGGTTATTAGCGATTGCACAAGCAAATTTTGTTCCTCCAGCTTCAATTGCACCGAAATATTCTTTCATCTTCTCCTCCTGACTTTCGTCGAAATTATTAATCATGCTGAAAACTAATCAGGTATAATGTAATT